>JAYWGO010000163.1:0-46681 GCA_043778205.1 Polaromonas sp.
CTATAAATCAACTACTTACAGCGACCCCAGCTAATTTCAATCGGAATTTGGAGCCTAAACAGCTCTCTCTCCTCTGAAAAACGTTGGGACACTACTGAAATATTACAAAATAAAAATTGCTATATTTTTGATACCGTAGTGATCAAAAAATATTTTGGCTAGAGGCGGAAATCTTAAATTTTAATATCTCAAGATTCATCTACCGAACAACCACACTTATTTTCCCAATCTTATAGTTTTCAAAATCAACTAAAAGCAAATAATGCGGCACGGCTTCATCACTCTTAAACAATGCACCATCTAAATCAATAAACCATTTACGAGTTAAAGAGCCATCATTTTTGTAGGTTTCCCACGTGTGCTCGTTAAACAGATCTGGGCCAAAGCGCTGGTCGAAGTCTTGTAATTGCATGTTCCAATTCAGTTTAAAAGGCAAAGTTGGCAAAAACTGTTGGCACAATAAAAAATTACCTGTGCTATTGCTCACTTGCTGATAACTGGTATTCGTGAAATCAACGTAGTGAACGTGTTTGATTTTTTTTCGCTTCATGCGAGCCTGCTCTTTGTCATCAAACAGCGTTTTGAACTTGTCGACACCAAAATTCCAGGGGTAAGCGATGCCCAAAAAGAAACCCAATTCAGGCGCGTCCACATAAGTCTTCCAAGAAACACTGGGGTAACTGAGGCCATAGGCGTTTAAGAATGCTTGAATGTCGGCATCTTCTGCACAGCGTCCTAAAAACGATAGTAAGGTTTCGGCGCTGTCAGCTTGCAAAACTTGGGTTTGTAAATTAGCTGTAGATATTTGCAATTCAACTGCTGCGGGTAACGCTTGCATCTTGAGTTGCTGCACTTTGTAAAACGCTTTCACGTTTGCCAACACACTTGCATCCTCCACGTCAGTTTGTAGTGCTGTTTGTTGGTAGTCATACCAGCGCGCGTCTAAAAACAAGGCAAAACGATCGTAATTTGTCCAATCGTCAGCGGCTTGCAGGCCGCGACCGGTGAATAAGGGGTCAAAAACGGCCATGAAATCGTCATCTACACCGCAGCGGTCAGCTCTTCCCAATAAAGGCTGGCTGCAGTTGCGGCTACATAAGCAATTTAAGTAGCTGTGGGCAAAGCGCTCTAGGTCTGGCGCAAGATCATGGCTCCAAAACTCGTTGTAAAAAGCGGTTTGGTATAAAAATTCTCGGCCCGTCATTTTGCGTTGCCTAACCGCTTCTACCAGTTGTGGGTGCTGTTCCAGATGACGCTGCCCGACCCAGCCGCGCTGGATGCACCATGCCATAAACATGCCGTTCGGCAAATCAGATTGTTCGTTTGGCCAGCGGTTGTCCCACGGGCTAAACGCGTGTGATCGCACCTCGCTTTTTATCCAATCGTATCGGTCACTGGTTTTTAGTTCGATGGTTCCGCGATCATCGTCGTGAAAGAATGTAATACGTACATCGGCGTTATTCGGGAGCGAGAAAACAAGCCGAGTGCCGTACTTGAGCACTTCTACCTGATGCGGCAAGTCTTTGAGTTTTAAAACAGCTTCTTCAAAGCTGTCCAGAGCCAGTAAGCCATGAGGTAGCTCGTCAATTTTTTTCTTGTTAAACCAAATGGTTTTGATGTAGCTAACGTATTTTTTATACTCTTTTTTAGTTGGATAAAAATCAGTATGTAAAACCTCGTGCCCCCAACTGACTTCCACACCGAAGGCTTTGAGCTCAAAATAATTGGACTGATTCGAATCCGTCGTGTGCTTGAGTGGAAACTTAACTTTGTTTGCTTCTGCAAAAAAGGTGACCTCTGGAGAGTCTGTGCGTCTGCCCACTAAATTGAATAGCTCATTGAATTTCATCATACAAATTTAATAATTTTTAACCTACTATTTTATTAATTTAATAGCATCTTAGACAATAAATACGCCAGCTAGAGCCTATTTATACCATCCCACTGCAATATCTCCACACCCTGCCCTGGTGTGAGTGCATTTTTAGCAATCGCTCGGCCAAGTGTTTCTACGCTGATGCCTCGAAATTTACGCAAACCACCTACTAATACTGCTGACACCGCTGGCCAGACAGCCAGCATGACGCCCTGAGCGAAGCCGTAGCGGTTGTTGAGGGTCAAAATCATGGAGGGTTGGAAGAAGCTGGTGCGCTCAAAGCCTAGCGCAATGATACGGATAGGAAATTCAACCATACGAAACAAAGCATGGTATGGATTTAGTGGGCAAAAGCACCGCTGATAGCGCAAGTCTGGGCGTCCGCAGCCGCTGCGTAGTGAGACCGCTGAACGCAAATCGGCTTTCGGTCTGGCGCGGGCGCAGGCCTCCCCCGCAGCGCGTCTGAATTGCTGTTTGGTGCCCTCACCAATTGGTGCGCTGGTCCACCTCGTAGTCCGGTGTCGGTTGCGCAGCCAGATCCCAGTCTGGTTCGACTTGGGCACCCTGACCCGCCTGCGCATCACAGTCCTCCCACATCGGCAGACCGCGTGGCGGGGATATGCATGGCGGCTCAGACTGCACCCCGATGTGTTCGAGCATTTGCCGGATATCGGCACTGTGCGTGATGAAAGCTATTGAATTCGCATTTGCCCGCCGCACAGCGAGCATAGCGGTGGGAACACCTCATAAATGCGGGCGATCAGCACCGCCCACAGATAGTGGGCTGCTGAGCGTCTGAAAGGTGCAGGTTCGCTCTGGGTTAGCACATCGCATCCCGCAGTGGCTGGCTCGGCTGGCACCTTGACCGGTTGTGAAGGTGCGGCCTGCGCCAGTGCTGTTACCGCTGCCCTGAGCGGCGAGTTCGGTGCCAGCGCACCGTAGTAGCGATGCCGGTGGGTGCGCGGCGGCGGCACCAGGGCGGCAATGCGCACGCTGGTGTCCACCGAGAACCCGCTGTGCCGGTAGCCCAGCATCTCTTTGGCCTCGAAACTCTCCAGCAGGCCCCGGCCCACGAACGCGCGCAGGATGCGACGGCGCAAGGTGGCTTGCACTTGGGCCACAGCGGTCTCATCGATGGCACTGACCGGGTGAAAAATCACTTTGCTGGGTGAGGATTGAGCGTCGGCCACAGCTTGGGTGTCGGAGTCAGCGCCAGCATCAGTGCCGCCAGCCAATGCCTCAAACACCCCGTCAACCACACACACATGAAAATGCACATGCTCGTTCAGGCTAGAGCCAAAGCGGTGGATGAAGGCGACAGCACCGATATGCAGGGCGGCTTTGTCCACCTGCGCAGCACCGGGGCTGTGCGCCTGTAGGCTTTGGTCAATCACCCGCAGGAAGATATGCAGCACCATGTTAAGGGTTGCCCCATCCCGTTGCATGAAGTAGCGTAGCCGCTTGGGCACCGGCAGGTGCGGAAAGACGTGGTCTGTCAGTGACCGGCAGCTACCAACTCAAGACTGGGGACACGCAGGCCTATGTTTGTGACTGCTACTGAAACCTTGATTCTCTTAGCGTTAAGTGCCCCCAAACCAAACTGGCAAAGCGTCGATTGAATGTGGCCTTGATGAAAATCTGGAGAAAGGCGCGTCGTACTACCAAACGGGCAAATACTTACTTTACCTGCGCGTGATTTCGCAAGATTTTGCAGCAAGGCCACACTCAAGCGGCGCAAACGTACAAGAGCTGGGATAGCAATCTTCCAGAACCGTAGAGGCACCAAAAGCGCCATTTTCACAAGCAAAATAGCCCTACAGCCCAAGGAAATGCTGCACGGGTAGCTATTAAATCAATAGTATCACAGACACCGAAACTACCGAGTATGGTGCGTTGGCGCAAGCCGGTACACCGGTGTGGACAGCCCGTGCATGCGCGCTTTGAGCTGCAGCGACAAAAACTGCGAGTAATGGCGTGACTGGTGCAAATTGCCACCGTGGATCCACAGCTGGGGTACTTGGGTGGGTTTCCACATGTTACGCAGCTCACCCTCCCAAGGCCCAGGGTCTTTGGGTGTGTCAGAGCCTAGGCCCCACACTTTGCCCACTTGGTCGGCCACTGCAGGCGATACCAGGCTGGCCAGCCAGCCGTTCATAGAGCCGTAGCCCGTGGCGTACACAATCAAATCGGCGGGCAGCTCGGTGCCGTTGCTCAGGGTGACAGAGCTGGGGTTAACCTGCTGGATGGTGACACCGCTTTGAAGCTTGACGCTGCCGTTGGCCACCAGCTCAGACGCGCCTACATCAATGTAGTAGCCCGAACCTCGGCGCAAATACTTCATAAACAGGCCCGATTCATCGGCACCAAAGTCCAGCATGAAGCCGGCCTTGGTTAAGCGGCCATACAGGTCAGCTTCGCGCTTTTTCATCTCGTCGTAAATCGGCACCTGCATGGGGGCCATGATTTTGTAGGGGATGGAGGCAAAAATTAAGTCGGCTTTGTCGGTGGTTACGCCCGCTTGCACGGCAGACTCAGAGTACAGGCCGCCCAGTGCCAGCTCCATCAAGGCATTGGACGGCGCAATATGGGTTGAGCTGCGTTGCACCATGGTGACGTCAGCCCCGTTCTCCCACAGCGCAGCGCAAATGTCGTGGGCCGAGTTGTTGGAACCCAAGACAACGCATTTTTTGCCTTTGTAGGCCTCGGGGCCAGGGTGCTGGCTGGAGTGGTGCTGGTCGCCTGCAAAGCTGTCTGCGCCAGGCAGCGTGGGCATGGTGGGGTAGCCCGACACGCCCAGTGCAATCACCAGGTGTTTGGGGCGCAGGGTGATCTCTTTGCCGCCGCGCTGCACCACCACCGCCCACTCTTGTTGGGCTTCGTCAAAATGGGCTTTGTGGGCGGTGGTGCCGCCCCAGTAGTTCAGCTCCATCACTTTGGTGTACATCTCCAGCCAGTCGGCCAGCTTGTCTTTGGGTGTAAAAACCGGCCAATCGTCGGGAAACGGCATGTAGGGCAAATGGTCGTACCACACGGGGTCGTGCAGGCACAGGCTTTTGTAGCGCTTGCGCCAGCTGTCGCCCGCGCGTTCGTTTTTTTCTACGATGATGGTGGGCACGCCCAGGCGGCGCAGCCGCGCGCCCAGCGCTATGCCGCCTTGTCCGCCGCCCACAATCAGCACGTAGGGCTGCTCTTGTGTGCCCAGCGTGGCGGCTTCGTGGGTGCGCTGCTCTAGCCA
This sequence comes from Polaromonas sp., assembly GCA_043778205.1. Taxonomy (GTDB): domain Bacteria; phylum Pseudomonadota; class Gammaproteobacteria; order Burkholderiales; family Burkholderiaceae_C; genus JAAFIP01. Next base: position 5,112 of record JAYWGO010000163.1, read on the forward strand.
GGTTGTGCGCCCCTGCGCAGCGCCGTGTTGCGCCCCTTTGGCGCGGCGCATACCGGTGGGCGCCTCTAAGCCTTTGAGCTCGGTCATGGTGGTCAGCAGGGTCCAGGCTACGGCGTTTTGCAAGCGCAGATGCCCGCGCCCACGGGCTACGGCGGTTTCAAAGGTAAACCAAGCGTCAATCACACCACCCGCTTCGGTGGCCTCGCCCTCTAGGGTAAACGCAGTGGGTTTCACATCGGCCAGCCGCGCTGTGAGCATGGCACGGATCGCCTCGGGGCCCTCTTGGGTGCAAATGTTCCAGGTAAAGCTGACCAGGTCGCGCCAGTAGCTCTCGGGGGCAAACAAAGCCACAGCGGCCTCAATATCGCCGCGCTCCAGCACGGCGGTAAAGTCGCTTAGCCAGGCACTGGCCAGTTGGGTAGGGTGGGTCGAAAGATCGGTCATCTCAGCGCTCCTTGGGTGGGGTGAGCCAGCGCTTGGGGCCAGTCTCCACAAAAAGCATTTTTTAGTTTGTCTGACCAGGCTGATATAGGACAAACCCTTATGGCTCGGGGTACGGCTGCGCAGGCTACGCGGCGCAGCACATTGCATGAAAATCAAATTCTAAGCCAAACAGCCCTATGGCCCAAGGAAATGCTGGACAGTTAGCTATGCTAAGTAGAGCATTAAGCGTCTAACTTAGCCTTGAGCACGGCATGCACCTGCGCCGGATTGGCCTTGCCTTTGCTGGCTTTCATAACCATGCCCACGAGTGCGTTAAAGGCTTTGTCTTTGCCTGCTTTGTACTGGGCCACACTGTCGGCGTTGGCAGACAGCACCTCGCTCACCAAGGCCTCTAGCGCGCCAGTGTCGTTCATTTGTTTCAAACCTTTGGCTTCAATCAGCGCGTCGACATCGGTACCTTCTAGCGTCCAGAGCGCGTCAAACACCTGCTTGGCAGCGTTGTTAGACACGGTGTTATCGGCAATACGGCCAATCAGCGCGCCCAGCTGGCTGGGCGACACGGGGCTGTCAGCAATGCCAATCTCTTGCGCATTGACCCTTCGCGCGACTTCGCCCATCACCCAGTTGCTGGCCAGCTTGGGCTGCTTGCATGCTTGGGCGGTGGCCTCAAAGTAGCTGGCCATGGCCTTGCTTTGGGTCATGGCGCTGGCATCGTACTCGGGCAGGCCGTAGTCGGCCACAAAGCGGGCGGCCATCACGCGCGGTAGCTCGGGCATGGCGGCGCGGGTGCGCTCTACCCAATCGCGGTCAATCACCAGCGGCGGCAAATCGGGGTCTGGAAAGTAGCGGTAGTCGGCGGCATCTTCTTTGGTGCGCATAGCGCGGGTTTCGCCCGTGTCAGGGTTAAACAGCACGGTAGCCTGCTCGATGCTGTGGCCGTCTTCAATCTGCTCAATCTGCCAGCGCACTTCGTAGTCAATCGCCTGCTGCATGAACTTAAAACTGTTGAGGTTTTTGATCTCGCGGCGCGTGCCAAATTTGGCACCGGGCTTGCGCACCGACACGTTGGCGTCACACCTGAAGCTACCCTCTTGCATGTTGCCATCGCAAATGCCAATCCAGGTGACGATCTTGTGCAGCTCTTTGGCATACGCCACAGCCTCGGCGCTACTGCGCATATCGGGCTCGGTAACGATTTCTAGCAGCGGCGTGCCCGCGCGGTTCAGGTCGATGCCCGACTGGGCTCGGCCATCGCCGTAGGAGGCACCCAGAGACTTGTCTTCATGCAGCGATTTGCCGGCGTCTTCTTCCAGGTGGGCACGCACCAGCCGCACGGATTTTTTTACGTCACCCAAGTAAAACTCTACCGAGCCGCCCTGCACCACCGGAATCTCAAACTGGCTGATTTGGTAGCCCTTGGGCAGGTCAGGGTAGAAGTAGTTTTTACGCGCAAAAACACTGCGCGGGGCAATATGCGCCCCAATGGCCAAGCCAAACTGGATGGCACGCTCTACCGCGCCTTTGTTCATCACCGGCAGGGTGCCAGGCAAGGCCAAATCCACCGCGCAGGCTTGCGTATTGGCTTCAGCCCCAAACGCAGTAGAGGCGCGGCTGAAAATCTTGCTTTGGGTGGAGAGCTGGGAATGGGTTTCAAAGCCAATCACCACTTCGTAACCGCTTACCAAGAGAGACAGATCGACCTGGCGGTCGTCTTTAAAGTCGGTTGCAGAAGCGACCGATTCACCAGTTTGGGTAAAGCTGCTCATATTCAAATCAATTCATTTTTTTCTATTTACCGCTATACCACCAGCTCGCCCGATTTTATAAGCAAGTCGGTAGATATCTGGCAAATCTACTCTGTCCTCGCCAGATCGTTGACGGATCTGCAATACGCCAATATTTTCCATAGTGTCGCGCAAAGCTATTATTTTCTCATCGATTCCAGCTTTTTCGTCCCATGGAATTAATGCATTTTCTTCACTATGTTTTGCTTCTATTTGAGAAATCACACCCGGCCTACCTGCACCCCATAAAGGTCGCAAAGTTGACCAATCCATCGGTACAGTTTTACCGGCTGTTTTAATAGCTTCAATGGCATTTCTGACCCACTTATATTCGTTATCAAGTTCCGAAACGCGGTTGGCGCTAGCGATTCGTACACCCTCGCGTATAGCCTCATGATGGAGAATATGGCTATGAGTTGAATGCGTATTTACTGATTCAACAAAAGCCCCTTTTATTGCTGTTAAAAAAATCCTCGGTGAAATCCGTCCTTTGCCATCGGCCAAATGTTTGCCAATCCAAGTGTATGTATGGCCTTTAGTAGGTGCGTTTCCCATGTATCGACTGGCAAGCCATACCCAAAATCTTTCTTGCATGCTCTCGTCAAGGAGAATCGTGTTCTCCCAACGACTATGTATTTGCCTCCAGGAAATTCCTGTTACAGCGCCATGACGCTCACGGAAAATTGCGGATTTTTGTGCTAAAAAATGGTACGCAAGTCCAAACAAGTCTTGCTGACTCCAATCCAACGATACCTTTTCATTCATAAGCTTGGAAGCGTCGGACACAGTTGCCGCAGCATGTGTCAAGATATCTTCACGTACAAAAACCTTAAACCTAAGACCTTTTGCATACCGAAAATCTAGCAGCAATTGAAACAGTCCACGCATCAGCTTTTGCGTGTCTGCAAAACGAGAGGACACCCTATCCAAACCGTCAATTGCGATCAGCGTCATTTCTTTTTTCGCTATCAAACCTTTATCTAGCAGGTGTAAAGCATTACTTATGCGGGTTGGATTTTTTTGAGCCCAAACCATGCGATTAGTCCAAGGATCGTACTCATCTGCTTCTGGCAAACCTAGTCCAGGATCGATAGGAAATTGAAGTAGAACAACTAGCGCCCAAAAAATCTTTGGCTCAAAATCTAAGTCAGTAAGCCATTGTTTGACGGTAACGGCTTCTGGAAGACGCAACGTAGAGCTTGTCTGTGTTCCATCCCACAAGATCGCTTTGCAATCCGTCAACTTTTTCAATTCTGATTGCAACCAAAGCTCAGTTGTGCTAGATGCCAGATTTTCACGCAATAATGAATCGCTCAACACTTTAGTCCAAAAAGACTTTCCTGCGCCCCGCATTCCCTCAACCAGCATGGTTTGCGGATGTAAAGCTTTGTAGTGACCCTCAGGAACAAATACGTCACTCCAGTCTTGCGGTTCAGTATCTCCACGCAAAGACTCCATTGCTTTAGCAAACTCTTCTCGCCGTCTAGGTATATTTTTAATTTGAGAGAGCGATGTAACCATTATGAATCTCCAAGTAAAACCGTCGCCTTTGCTAAAAAGTCGCCAAAGACGTTTTCTATTAACGCAGGCGCGATTTGCCCCTTTTCAATCAAAGGCTCAAACGCACGCAACACCTCATTCCACATGATTTTTGCTGCGTAGTGCGGGCTTTCCTCATCGTCTGGAGCTGGAGAATATATTGCCTCATTTCCTGATCCATCGTCAAAGTCATATAACGTCGCGCATGTCTCGTATGCTCTTTGTTGAAAGTCTTCCCAATACCCCTTATTAGCAGATACCTCGTCAGGAGTCAGTGCTGAAACAATTCTCAAAGTATCACGAAAATCTATCGGAGTATGAAGTGAAGGATGGTTTTGTAAGTGTTTGAACAATAGCCTGTAAGCGTCCCAAGTTTGTGCTGTTTTTATTGCGAATAAAAAAGTTACACGCGCATGGAGTTGGGTTATTGCCGCTGCGGCCGTATCGTCTAGACCAGCACGACTGTCAATAAGGGTAACGTCAATATCATGCGCAGCCTCAAGAGTGGAAACGACCTCATTAAGTCGTTGTGCAAACGTTACTCCTTCCTCTGTCGTGCGATAAATGCGCCCTAGCTTTGCAATATAAGCTTGCGTCAATTTTGCATGCGACGGAGCAACTACGATGCGCCCTTTTGTCACTTGGCTTAATGGACTTACTTCTGTAAGTTTTGTTTCCGCCATTTCCAATAGTTGTTCTGAATCACAACCAAGGGCGTGCGCAGTCATCCAATCAACCAATCCAAAATCTGGACGAGCAGTGCGATCTAAAAGACTAGAAGAAACACCTGGCGACTCAAAGTCAGCATCTACTACAAGTACTCTCTTTCCCATATTTGCAAGATGCAGCGCAAGTGCTGTTAACGCTGAGCTACGACCCACACCGCCTTTAACACCAAAAAAAACTGCGCGAGGCTTAAATTTTGTTAACTCTGTATTGGGCAGTTGCCGCAGCCAGTCGTTCTCTTTGTCTTGGCGATCTAACAAGGCGACACTTATCTCACCCTTTGCATCTAACGCGACTGCGTTTGGACTCGTCCAAATGTCCTCAGGATCAAAAAATTCATCTTTGCAATAAGTAATATCAGGTGCATTAGCTAGCAGCCCTAAAGAAACGCCAAGTGATGCACCCCATTTAGATAGATCACTCTGATTCAACACTTCACGCGAACAAGGCATGCAAAGCGTAATTTTTCCTTGCCAATCACGCAATATGACTAGCGATTCATTACCGCAGATTTCAACTAGGTTCCGCTCTTGAGCTTGTATTGCACCCTGTAATTCAGACAGGGCATCATCCCAATTTAAAAAATCCCATTTTTGCATCAGATGCCTTTACGTATGAATTGTTCTCGCAATGCTAAAAGATTTTTAGCCGCCTCGGCTTCATCTTTAACAGTCTGCATACTAAACACATTTTGATTATGGTATCTCTGTTCAACAGCCCAGCCGGTAAACTTGGCAGCGTACTTCTTAACTCCATGTACTAATGCGGCATTGCCTTTAGACACGCTGTGATTTTTGAACTCATTAAATAGTGCTGGCAAATGGACTCTTGGAACATTACCTTTGCTTTTCACTCCTAACATGATACTTTTCAGTGTGCACTCGACTGAAAATCCATACAAATGGCTGGCGTTCGCAAGCCTACTGGGATTTTGCGAGTGAAGCAATTTCGCATCATCAAAATGACGCTGAGCGGCATCAGCATAATCTTCCATTAATAGTCACTCATATGTTTAGGCGATCTAATATGCCAATCCGTCGCCAGCTGCAAACGGTGGGCCGTGTTGAGCAGTTTGGCTTCGGAAAAGTAGTTGCCAATCAGTTGCAGGCCCACGGGCATGCCACTACCTTCTTGCGATGCGCCAAAACCGGCGGGTACGCTCATGCAGGGCAAACCGGCCAGCGAGGCGGGCAGGGTAAAAATGTCGGCCAAATAATTGGCCACGGGGTCGCTGGATTTTTCGCCCAGCTTCCAGGCTACTGTGGGCGCTACTGGGCCAGCAATCACGTCGCACAGCTTGAAAGCTTGCTGAAAATCATCGGCAATCATGCGGCGGATTTTTTGCGCTTGCAGGTAGTACGCGTCGTAGTAGCCGTGCGACAGCACATACGCGCCAATCATGATGCGGCGCTTGGCCTCGTCGCCAAAACCTTCGGCGCGGGTTTGTTTGTACATGTCGGTCAAATCGTCAAACTGGGCTGCGCGGTGGCCAAACTTGACACCGTCAAAACGGCTCAGGTTAGAGCTGGCCTCGGCCGGCGCGATCACGTAGTACACCGGGATCGACAGCTCAGTGCGCGGCAGGCTGATCGGCACCAGAGTGGCACCGAGTTTTTCATATTCTCTCAAAGCCGCATCGACAGCGGCGCGCACGTCGGCACTTAAGCCTTCACCAAAAAACTCTTGGGGAATGCCTATGCGCATGCCTGCAATGCTATCGTTCAAAGAGCGTGCATAGTCTTCGGCAGGCATGTCCAGCGAGGTGGAGTCGCGGTCCAGGTCGGGCCCGCACATGGCGCTCAGCAGCAGTGCGCAGTCTTCGGCGCTGCGTGCCATTGGCCCGGCTTGGTCTAGGCTGGAGGCAAAAGCCACCATGCCATAGCGCGAGGCGCGGCCATAGGTGGGCTTGATGCCGGTGATGCCGCAAAACGCAGCGGGCTGGCGAATCGAACCGCCGGTGTCGGTGCCGGTGGCTGCAGCGCACAGGCCAGCGGCCACCGCAGCAGCGCTGCCGCCTGAAGAGCCGCCTGGAATGCGGCTGGTGTCCCACGGGTTGTGCACTTTGCCGTAGGCCGAGTTTTCGTTGCCAGAGCCCATGGCAAACTCGTCGCAGTTGAGTTTGCCAAGCGTAACAGTTCCCAGGCCCAAGCATTTGCTCACAACTGTGCTATCAAAAGGTGACCGGTAGTTTTTCAACATGTTCGAGCCCGCCGTGGTGGCGAAGTCTTTGGTGACGAAAATATCTTTGTGGGCAATCGGCACACCCAGCAGGGGCGTGGTCTCGCCGGCTGCAATGCGTGCGTCGGCAGCGCGGGCTTGCGCCAGCGTGACAGCTTCATCGGTGGCTAAAAACGCGCCTAGTGCGGCATGCTTTTGCATGCGGGCCAGGTAGTGCTGGGCCAGCTCGACCGACGAGACTTTTTTGGCGGCCAAGTGTTTGGCCAGTTGGGCCACGCCCAGAGTATGCAATGTGCGCATGGGCCGCCTTATTCGATCACTTTAGGGACTAAAAACAGCCCGCGCTCTACCGCAGGTGCGCTCTGCTGGTTGGCTTCGCGCTGGTTGGGCTCGCTGGCAATGTCGCTGCGCAGGCGCAGGGCGATCTCTTGGATGGCGGCCACAGGGTGGGCCAGTGGCGTAATGCCGGTGGTGTCTACCGCGCGCATTTGCTCTACGATGTCAAAAAAACCATTAATTTGCCCCAGCATGCGCTGGGATTCTTCGGGTTTGAGCGCCAGCCGCGCCAAGTGGGCGATGCGGTCAATGTCTTGGGATTGAAGGGCCATGGTGGTGGGTGGTGGGCAAAGTAGTGGCGATAAAGGTCAGTCTGTGCAACGGGCCAACGCTTTTGCGTGGCGCGGTCGGTTGGGCTGCAGGGCTTTGTAAGTCGGTGTTTCACTGTCAAAAATAAGAGCAAAAACACCGCGCACAAGCCAGTTATGCACAGGCTATGCGTTATTATCTAACACTTAGGGCAGACGCTTGTAAAACAAGCCAATTTGCACCCCAAAACAGTTTTTTGGTAATTTTGCGTAGATGTACAGCGATGGTGCCGCCCAGGCGAGCCCCCATGCTGGAGAGGATTTGAAGATGTTTGCAGCTTTCCGTCGGTACTTTTCCACCGATCTGGCGATTGACCTTGGCACCGCCAACACCCTGATTTATGTGCGCGACAAAGGCATCGTGCTCGACGAGCCATCTGTGGTGGCCATTCGCCATGAAGGCGGCCCCCAAGGCAAAAAAACCATCCAAGCTGTAGGCAAAGAAGCCAAGGCCATGCTGGGCAAAGTGCCCGGCAACATCGAGGCCATCCGCCCCATGAAAGACGGCGTGATCGCCGACTTTACAGTCACCGAGCAAATGCTCAAGCAGTTTATCAAAATGGTGCACCCGCGTTCAATGATGCGGCCCAGCCCGCGCATTATCATTTGCGTGCCCTGCGGCTCCACCCAGGTAGAGCGGCGCGCTATCCGTGAAAGCGCTTTGGGCGCTGGCGCTTCCCAGGTGTATTTGATCGAAGAGCCAATGGCCGCTGCCATTGGCGCAGGCCTGCCGGTGAGCGAGGCCTCGGGCTCGATGGTGGTGGACATTGGCGGCGGTACCACCGAAGTGGGCGTGATCTCACTGGGCGGCATGGTCTACAAAGGCTCGGTGCGCGTGGGTGGTGACAAGTTTGACGAAGCCATCATCAACTACATTCGCCGCAACTACGGCATGCTGATCGGCGAGCCCACCGCCGAGGCGATCAAGAAAAACATCGGCTCTGCGTTTCCGGGCAGCGAAGTCAAAGAGATGGAAGTCAAGGGCCGCAACCTGTCTGAAGGCGTGCCGCGCAGCTTTACGATCTCCAGCAACGAAATTCTCGAAGCGCTGACCGACCCGCTGAACAACATTGTGTCAGCGGTGAAAAACGCGCTAGAGCAAACCCCGCCCGAGCTGGGGGCTGACATTGCCGAGCGCGGCATGATGCTGACCGGCGGCGGCGCACTGCTGCGCGACCTGGACCGCCTGCTGGCCGAAGAAACCGGCCTGCCCGTGCTGGTGGCCGAAGACCCGCTAACCTGTGTGGTGCGCGGCTGCGGAATCGCCCTGGAGCGTATGGAGCGCTTAGGCTCGATTTTCACGTCGGAATAACACAGCGGAATAGCCACCGTGCCATTAGGCACCCTCGACCGTACACCCCCGCCCTTTTTTAAACAAGGGCCGTCGGCGTTGTCCAAGCTGATGTTTTTCAGCGCCTTGGCTTTGTTTTTGATGGTGGCTGACGCGCGTTTTAAGGTCACCCAACCCGCGCGCGCTGCAGTAGCCACAGCCCTGCACCCTGTGCAATGGTTGGCCATGCGCCCTGTGCTGATGGCGCAAAGCATCAGCGGCTATTTTGTGTCGCTGGAAGGCGCGCAGCAGTCGGAAGCTGAAACGTACAAAAAACTGGCGCTGCAAGCCCAACGTGCGGCCCAGGTGGAGCAGCTCTCCCTAGAAAATACCCGCCTGCGCAAGCTGCTGACCTTGCGCGAGCAAATTACCACCCCGTCCCAAGCCGCCGAGGTGCTGTATGACGCGGCTGACCCGTACACGCGCCGCATTGTGATCGACAAGGGTTTGGCCCGAGGCATCAAACTAGGCTCACCCGTGATTGACGAAGCCGGTGTGCTGGGCCAAGTTACCCGCGTGTACCCGCTGGTCAGCGAAGTCACTTTACTGATTGACCGTGAGCATGCGATTCCCGTGCTCAACACCCGCACAGGTGCCCGCAGCGTGGTGTATGGCGATCCGGTGGTGCATGGCGGGAGCCTGGAGCTGCGCTACATGGGCGGCAATGCCGATGTACAAGAGGGTGATATTCTGGCCACCAGCGGCGTAGACGGGGTCTACCCAGCGGGCTTGTCGGTCGCCCGCATAGACAAAATTGAGCGCCGCGCAGACTCAGCCTTTGCGCGCATCTATTGCCAGCCCATGTCGCTGATCCACAGCACCAAGCATGTGATGGTGCTAGACCCCGTAGCAGCGCAAATACCCGACCGGCCGGTGGCAGTTGCGCCCCCCATCACAGGCAAAAAAGGGGCCGCCAAATGATCATGCGCTCAGGACAGCAGCTGTTGTTGCCAGCGAACCCTTTGTTTATTTGGCTGAGTTTGTTGGGGGCGATGCTGCTGAATTTTCTGTTAGCTACCTCGTTTGGCCGCATGCCCTATGTGCCTGACGTGTTGGCACTGGTACTGGTTTTTTGGTCGGTGCACCAGCCGCTGCGGGTGGGTATTGGGATTGCCTTTTGTTTTGGCATTGCCTCTGACGTGCAGCAAGCGGCCTTGCTGGGCCAGCATGCGCTAAGCTATTCGGCGCTGAGTTTTGGCGCTATTGCCATTCACCGCCGCTTGCTGTGGTTCAGTGTGCCGTCACAGTCGCTGCAGGTGCTGCCCTTATTTTTGGCTGCGCATGCGCTAGAGCTGGCAGTGCGTTTGCTCAGTGGGGGTATTTTTCCCGGCTTCATGACGTTTTTAGCGCCGCTGTTGGAAGCCTTTTTGTGGCCGGTGGTGTCCATCATGCTGCTAGCGCCACAGCGGCGCGCCCCTGACCCCGACGCGAACCGGCCGCTGTAGTATGACCGAGCTGCGTAACGTTGAAGTTGAACTGGTGCGGTTTCGCCGCCGGGTGATTGTGGCCAGCCTGATGGTGCTGGCCGCATTCAGTTTGCTGGCCGCCCGGCTGGTGTGGCTGCAAGTGGTGCGCTATGAAGACCTTAACGAGCAGGCCGAGAGCAACCGAACGGCAGTGGTGCCTATCACGCCCAACCGGGGGCTAATTTTAGACCGCAATGGCTTGGTACTGGCCACCAACTATTCAGCCTACACGCTAGAAATTACGCCGTCTAAAGTTGCCAATTTAGAGGACACACTAGACCAGCTCAGCGCCTTGTTGGACATCACTGCGCGCGACCGCAAGCGCTTTAAAAAGCTTATGGACGAGTCTAAGAGCTTTGAGTCGCTGCCGATTCGCACCCGCTTGTCGGACGAAGAAGTGGCCAAGTTTGCGGCGCAGCGTTTTCGGTTTACCGGGGTTGACATCAAAGCACGGCTGTTTCGCACCTACCCTTATGGCGAGCTGGCCAGCCATGTGGTGGGCTATATTGGGCGCATCAACCAGCGCGAGAAAGAAGCCATTGAAGACGGCGACGAAGAAGACCAAACCAACTACAAGGGCACCGACTACATTGGCAAGCTAGGCATAGAGCAAAGCTTTGAAAAACAGCTGCATGGCAACACCGGTGTAGAAGAGATGGAAACCTCGGCCGGGGGCCGCGCGGTGCGCAGGCTGGCCAGCACACCGGCCACGCCTGGCAGCACGATTCAATTGTCGATTGACATCAAACTGCAAAAATTGATTGAAGACATGTTTGGCCAGCGCCGTGGGGCCCTGGTAGCCATAGACCCGCGCAACGGCGAAATACTGGCCTTTGTCAGCAAGCCTACCTTTGACCCGAATTTGTTTGTAGAAGGTATCGACGCAGAGAATTGGGCGCTGCTGAGCGAGTCGATTGAAAAACCACTGCTTAACCGTGCCCTGCGCGGCACCTACCCACCGGGCTCTACCTACAAACCTTTCATGGCCATGGCGGCACTGGAAAGCGGCAAGCGCGGGCCGGGCACCATCATCAACGACGCAGGTTCATGGACTTTTGGTGGGCATACTTTTCGCAGCCACGGGGACGGTGGGCTGGGCGCGGTGGACATGTACCGCAGCATCGTAAAGTCCAGCAACGTGTACTACTACTCACTGGCCAACGAGCTGGGTGTAGATGCGATGTATGACTTTATGAAGCCCTTAGGCTTTGGTCAGTACACCGGCATCGACATTAACGGGGAAGTACGCGGTGTGCTGCCCAGCACCGAGTGGAAGCGCAACGCCTACAAAAAACCAGAGCAAAAAAAATGGTATGCAGGCGAGACTATTTCGCTGGGCATTGGCCAAGGCTACAACACATTTACCATGCTGCAACTGGCCCAAGCCACCGCTGTGCTGGCCAACGCAGGCATCAAACACAAGCCGCGTTTGGTGATGGCAACGCAAGACTCAGTAACGCGCCAGCGCCTCCCGGTAGTGGCCGAAGCACCGGAAAACCTGGGCTACAAGCCCGAGCACGTAGCGGTAGTGCACCGCGCGTTGGTCGGCGTAACCACCGAGGGAACTTCGGCGCGTGTATTTGCAGGGGCGGGTTATGCCAGCGCTGGCAAAACAGGCACAGCCCAGGCGGTGGGCATTGGCCAAAAAGACAAATACGATGCGCGCAAAATGGAAGAACACGAACGCGACCATGCGCTGTACATGGCGTTCGCGCCTGCGCAGTCGCCGCAAATTGCGATTGCTGTGATTGTGGAAAACGCAGGTTTTGGTGCCGAGCATGCCGCACCGATTGCGCGGCGCGCGTTCGACTACTGGCTGCTGGGCCAGTACCCGAGTGAGCAAGACATGGCGGCAGTGCAAAAAGGCCAAGCCGCTGCCCCTTTAGGCAAACCGCGCAGCGCCACTGATTTGCCTTGGCCTCCTGCAGGCGCGGGTGCAAGTGTGAGCGAAGGTGCGGCAGCGGTGGCGGCGGGCGCAACCACTACCGCGTCAGTCACCCCAACGGCGGCCACCAAAACTACCAAGGCGGCAATTATGGCAACCGCGCGACCTAAAACCAATCCTTAAGTGCTATAGGGGCCATCAACCCAATGAATGGCATTAAACTATGGCATGGTACTTTTTGATACAAATCTATGACCGCAGCTGAAATTGCAGTGTGGAGCGGTTGCATCGGCGTGTTTGCAGTGTCCTGGGCTATTGCGGTGGTGAACTCGGCAGTGACCCGTTCGGTGGCTGGGGCGCAGGCAGCCGGTTTTATTTTGATGGCGGGTTTGTTTGTTTGGTGTTGCAGTGGTTTGCTAGAGACTTTTGCGTTGGGTCTGTCTGGCCCAACCATTGCGGCTTTGAAACTGCTGTCTGGGCCTGCAGCCGCTACGGTAGCAACGCTGGGCTTGATTGTTTTTTTGCGCACCCACCAGCGCGATGCGGTGGTGCAGTACGGCTTGAGGATGGTGTGCGGCTTGGCAGCGGTTGGCCTGCTTAGTTTTTTGTGGCCCAACCCCAAGGAGGCTTTAGAAGGCGTGGCCTTGCTCATTATTGCTTGCGCTGCGCTGAGCTTTTGGCTGGTGCTGCGCGCAGCGCTGTTAGGCGACCGGTTTGCCTGGCCCATGGTGGCCGCAGCCCTGGCCATGATGGTCGCGGTGCTGGTGCTGTACGCTGTGGCGCTGGGCATTGTGAGGGATAACTTGCCCATCCAAATGGTGGGCTCGGCGGCAGCGGCCAGCTACATCATTGGCAGTGCCGTGGCTTTGTGGCGGCGTAACACCGAATACCTGCGCATGCGCCGGGCTTTGTCTTTGCACCGCGAAAAAGACCTGCTTACCCAATTGTGGACCGGCGTAGCACTGGCCCAGCGTGTCGACCAAACCATTGCGCGCGCGCGCCGCAACCGCAAAGAAACCGCCATTATTTGCATAGAGATTTTCAACAGCGCGCAATTGCGCCAAGAACTGGGCCACAACGCGATTGAGCAGGTTATCTACAGCATTGCTGCACGGGTGCGCCAATGCGCGGGTGCGTCTACCGAGGTGGGCCGGTACGACGACACCAGTTTTGTAGTGATTGTTGATGGTGTTAAACACCCTAGCAAGCTGCGCACGCTGGGCTTGCGTTTGGCCGTGATGGTGCGCAAGCCCTACATGCTGAACCCACAAAGTACCTCACCCAGAGAGTTTCGCGCCGACATGGGTGTGGGCATTGCCCGGTTGCCCTTTAGCAGGGATGTGAAAACGGGCCGGCGCAGCCAAACCAAGGGGGCTGATACAACCTTGCATTTTGACAGCATGAGCATGGCCCAAGAGGCAATGCATGAGGCTTCTGTGCTGTCTAAAACATCCCGTAAGTTTGCCTCACGCACCGCCATCATTGATGCGTATTCACGCAAGGCAGTGCCTGTGGACGAGGCTGATCTGCGCTAGCAGCGCTAGAAACACAAAAGGCCAACCGGCTAGGTTGGCCTTTAGGCAACACCGGGTCGCTAGCAAAAAGCGCCCAGTGGTCTATTGTCTCCTCAAGCCCTCAGGTTCGGTGTACCGAACAGAAGAGCTGTTAATGTAGTTTGCCCTGCTTAGGTTGGGCATCGGGATTTTCCCCTTTGGGGAGAACCCTGTGCACCCGGCTAGGTACCTTGCACAATCCAGCGCGCGGCTTTTTCGGCCAGCATCAGGGTAGGGCTGTTGGTGTTGCCACTGGTGATGGTGGGCATCACGCTGGCATCCACCACACGCAGGCCGCGCACCAGGCCGCCTTGGCCAGCGCGCACGCGCAGGTGGGCATCCACCACAGCCATAGGGTCACTGGCCAAGCCCATTTTGGCGGTGCCGACGGGGTGAAAAATGGTGGTGGCAATGTCGCCTGCCAGCTGGGCCAACTCAGTATCGGTTTGGTACTGCACGCCGGGCTTGTACTCTTGTGGCTGGTACTTGGCCAGTGCGCTTTGGCCCACGATGCGCCGCGTCACGCGCAGGCTGTCGGCGGCTACTTGCCGGTCAGCAGCCGTGCTCAGGTAGTTGGGCGCAATCGCGGGTGCGTCTTCAAACTGGTTAGAGGTAATGTGTACGCTGCCCCGGCTGGTGGGGTTTAGGTTGCAGACACTGGCCGTGAACGCGTCAAAGGTATGCAGCGGCTGGCCAAAAGCGTCCAGGCTTAAGGGTTGCACGTGGTATTGAATATTGGGGTAGGGTTGGCTGGGATCGCTGCGGGTAAAGGCCCCCAGTTGGCTGGGGGCCATGCTCATGGGCCCGGTGCGTTTGAGTGCGTATTCAAGCCCAATTTTGGCTTTGCCCAAAACCGAGTTGGCCATGGTGTTAAGGGTGGTGGTGCCCTGCACTTTAAACACTGCGCGAATTTGCAAATGGTCTTGTAAGTTAGCCCCCACGCCCGGCGCATCTACCACTACCGGCACACTACGCTCTTGCAATACGGCGGCAGGGCCAATGCCCGAGAGCTGCAAAATTTGTGGGCTGCCAATGCTGCCTGCGCACAAAATCACCTCGCCCGTTGCCTGCACCGTCACCATCTCCGCCCCGCTAAACACCTGCACGCCGGTGCAGTGCTGGCCACCATCAGCGGTTTTTTCCAGCACCAGGCGGGCCACTTGGGTGCCGGTCCACATTTCAAAGTTAGGCCGGCCATAGCACTGGGGGCGCAAAAACGCCTTGGCTGCATTCCAGCGAAAGCCACTTTTTTGGTTCACTTCAAAGTAGCCTACACCCTCGTTGTCACCCCGGTTAAAGTCGGGGCTGGCGGGCACACCCGCTTGCTGCGCGGCCTGGGCAAAAGCGTCCAAAATGTCCCAGCGCAGGCGCTGCTTTTCTACCCGCCACTCGCCGCCTGTGCCGCGGTCTACCAAGCCCTTAGCGCTGGCCTGCTGCTTACGGGTATTGTGGGCATGAAAGCGGACAAAGTCGGCATCTTCCATGCCACTGCCTGCCAAGTAGTGGTCTTCGTGGGCCATAAAGTCGGGCAGGCAGTTGTTCCAGCTCCATGCATCGTCACCCGTGAGCTGGGCCCACTGGTCATAGTCGCGTGCTTGGCCGCGCATGTAAATCATGCCGTTAATGCTGCTGGAGCCGCCCAGCACTTTGCCGCGCGGGTAGCCCAGCTGGCGGCCGTTCAGTCCAGGCTCGGCTTGGGTGCGGTACATCCAGTCGGTGCGCGGGTTGCCTATGCAGTACAGGTAGCCTACCGGAATATGAATCCAGTGGTAGTCGTCCCTGCGCCCGGCTTCTATCAGCAGCACGCGCTTGTCTTTGTTGGCCGACAGCCGGTTGGCGAGCAGGCAACCGGCGGTGCCTGCGCCGATAATGATGTAGTCGAAGGTGGGGGTGGACATGGTGAATAATTGAATTTAGGGCGCAGGCATTTCATGCGCCTTGTGCAGGTTACGCCTTGCACTAGGCTCCAGCCGCGCTGCCAATGCGCTGTGAAAATAAAGCTGAGGGCGCTGTGCCATGTGCTGCAAAAACTCTGCACGCTTGACTGCATACACTGCGGGTTCGACAAAGCTGTACTCATGGCGCACCTGCGCGCTGTACTGGGCAAACCGCGCAGGTGTCGCTGCCAGGATGGCCAGGTCAATGTCCAGCAGCGCTTGGCCGTCGCTGTCGCCCAGTAACGGCGCGTGGCCTTGGGTTGCCACAATACGCTGGCTCAGCAGGCCAAGGCGTTGCGCTGCCAGGCTGGCAAACCATTGCTCTGCCAGCTGCGCGCTTTGCGCTTCGTTGTCTTTGGCCTGCGGGTTGTACACCACATCGTGCAACCAAATCGCCAGTTCCACATCGTCAGGCGATTGCAGCTGGTCGGCTACGCTGTCCAGCAAGGCCAAACACTCGTCAATATGCTGCGCAGTATGGTAGGCGCGCGCAGGCTCGCTGTAAGCGCTGGCCAGGGTGTCAAACTTGTCTGCCGCCGCTTGGCAGCCTAGCCGCGTGCACAGCGCGGCCCAGCGTGCGCGTGAGAAGCGGCCGTGCGGCATGCTGGGCTGGGCTGTGTGTTGCACTACTTGCCAAGTAACTGGTTGGCTATTTGCTGGTCGGCATGGCAAACTCAGCGCCCTTGGCAATGCTCTCGGGCCAGCGCTGCATGATGGATTTTTGTTTGGTATAAAAGCGCACGCCTTCTTCGCCGTAGGCGTGCATGTCGCCAAACAGGCTTTTCTTCCAGCCGCCAAAGCCATGCCATGCCATCGGCACAGGAATAGGCACATTGATGCCCACCATGCCGACCTGAATGCGGCGGCTAAATTCGCGGGCTACGTTGCCATCGCGGGTAAAGCAGGCCACGCCGTTGCCGTATTCGTGCGCATTGATCAGCGTGATGGCCTCAGCCAAGTCCTTAACGCGCACGCAGGCCAGCACCGGGCCAAAGATTTCCTCTTTGTAAATGCGCATGCTGGGCGTGACGTTGTCAAACAGCGTGCCGCCCAACCAAAAGCCTTGCTCACAGCCCGCTTCTTTCTGGGCAAACTGGCGGCCATCGACCAGCATGTCGGCACCTTGGGCTGCGCCCACTTCGATGTAGCCGGTGATGCGGTCAAATGCGGCCTTGGTTACGATAGGGCCCATCTCGGCATCCAGGTGGGTGCCGTTTTTCACCTTCAGCGCCTTGGTGCGCTCGACCAGTTTGGGCATGATTTTGTCGGCCACATCGCCCACCAGCACGGCCACGCTAATGGCCATGCAGCGCTCGCCTGCAGAGCCGTAGGCCGCGCCCATCAGCGCGTCCACCGACTGGTCCAGGTCGGCATCGGGCATCACCACCATGTGGTTTTTTGCGCCGCCCAAGGCTTGTACGCGCTTGCCGTGGTGCGCACCGGTTTCGTAAATGTAATTGGCAATGGGGGTGGAGCCGACAAAGCTGATCGCCTTCACATCGGGGTGCACCAGCAGCGCGTCTACCGCCTCTTTGTCGCCCTGCACCACGTTAAACACGCCGTCAGGCAGGCCCGCTTTTTTCAGCAGCTCGGCCATGAACAATGCAGGCGACGGGTCAATCGGGCTGGGCTTCAAAACAAAGGTGTTGCCTGCTGCAATGGCGGTAGGAAACATCCACATCGGCACCATCACCGGAAAGTTAAACGGTGTAATACCTGCCACCACGCCCAGCGGCTGGCGCATGGTCCAGTTGTCGATGCCGGTGCTGACCTGCTCGGTGTAGTCGCCCTTGAGCAGCTGCGGTATGCCGGTGGCAAATTCCACAATGTCAATCCCGCGTGTGACCTCGCCCTGCGCATCGGTAAACACCTTGCCGTGCTCAGCGGTGATCATGTGGGCCAGGTCGTCACGGTGCAGGTTCAGCAGCTCTAAAAACTTGAACATCACCCGCGCGCGCTTAAGCGGCGGTGCGTCGGCCCAGGCCGGGAAGGCGGCTTGGGCGGCGGCCACAGCAGCATCTACATCCACCGCCGAGCCCAGTGCCACGCGGCCTGTCACGCTGCCCGATGCTGGGTTGGTCACCGCTTGGCTGCGGCCAGCGGCGCCTGCCGCATTGGTGGTGATGTGGCCGTTGATGTAATGGTCAATATTTGCGATGCTCATGGTGATTCTTTCAAAATAAGGGTTAAATTGTGCGGGCAGTAGCTTGCAAAAGCCAATGAAATTGACAAACAAGCAATATAAGCTATATTTATAAAGAGCCTGTCTTTCAGCCGCGCTCTCGCCACCCAAGCCAAGCATGCCATCCACCGCCGCCGACAGCTACGACTTAGCCAGCCTCAAGGCCTTTTGCGCTGTGGCCCGCGAGGGCAATGTTTCCCGTGCGGCCCAGCGTTTGCATCTTACCCAGCCCGCCGTGAGCCTGCAAATCAAAGCCCTGCAAGAGCGCAGCCAACTGCAGCTGTTTACCCGCACCCCCAAAGGTCTGGCGCTCACCCGCGACGGCGCGGCCCTGCTGCCGCAGGCTGAAAAAGTGCTGGCCGCACTGCAAGACTTTGGCCAGTCGGCCCGCAGCCTGCACAGCACCTTGCGCGGCACCCTGCGCGTGGGCACCATTCTGGACCCCGAGTTCACCCGCCTGGGCGAGTTTTTAAAGCAGCTGCTTGAATCGGCCCGCCAAATCGACACCGAACTGCGCCAAGCCATGAGCGGCCAGGTGCGCAGCCAGCTGGCCCAAGGCGACCTGGATGTAGGCTTTTATTTGGCCGCGCAAAGTGACCTGCAAGGCGATTTTTTGCAAGCAAATAGCCCTGTCACCCAAGGAAATGCTGCACAAGCAGCTATTAAATTAGGAGTCCCTAATTTACGGGCCATCAAGCTCAGTGCATTTACCTACAACGTGCTGGCACCCGCAGGCTGGGGCCCCCAGGTGCTGGGCCGCGACTGGCGCGCGCTGGCCGCCCTGCCGTGGATCACCACGCCGCCTGCCTCAGCCCACCACCGGTTGTTGTCCCAGGTGTTTGGCCCCTTGAACATCCGCCCCAAAAGCGCCGCCTTGGTAGACCAAGAAGCCTCCATGCTCGACCTGGTGCGCTCGGGCGTGGGTTTGGCACTGGCCCGCGACTCTATTGCCATGCACGAGTCCCAGTCGCGCGGCTTGGTGATTGCCGACAAGGTGTCGCTGGAGTGCACCCTGTGCTTTGTATTTGCCGCCAGCCGCGAAGACGAACCCGTGATCGCTGCAGCTCTCAAAGCGTTGGGCAATGTGTGGCCGTTGCAGTGAGGGCATTTTTTACTTGCCAAGGGATTTAGCAGCCCTTGGCAATGCTTGTGTGCTTTGATAACCTTGGTCGGGCGACGGGACAGGTTTGAAAAGGCGCGCGGTGCAAAAGCTAGCCTAGCGCGCCCTGACTTCGTGCGTGATTTTGGAAGATTTTGCAGCAAGGCCACACTCAAGCGGCGCTAACGTACAAATGCAGGGAGAGCCATCTTCAAAGACCTTAGAAAACACGAAAAACCAAGAGTTTCAAGAGCAAAACAGCCCTATCACCCAAAGAAATGCTGCACGAGTAGCTATTAATTTGATACTACTGACAAAAATGGAAAACTACAAACCAATCACACCGCCATCGTTTTTGGTAATCATGATGGTCGCCGAACGGGGCCGCGCCGATGCGCCACCGGGCCCGTAGGCTGTTACGCCGCCACCATTGCCTGGCCAGTTGCTTTCAAACACCTTCAGGTCAAAGTTGGCCGCCCTGGTGTTTTCGCCCGGGTGCTGAATGTTGACAAACAGCGCCTTGCCGTCGGGCGACTCGGCTACACCAGTGACCTCGGCACCTAAAGGCGCGGTCATGAAGCGTTTAAAGGTGGTGTCGGTCATTGGGCGGCCAGCATAGGTGGTGACGGTTTTGTCTGCCGTTACGCTGGTATTAGGGCTGCCATTGGGCTTGTTTACCACGGTGCGCGCGCCACCGTCGCCTTGCTTGCCAGGCACTGCCGCCAGCAGCATGGCATTGCTTTGGTCGGTAAAGGTGTTGTCGTCGGTCTCTATCCACAAAATACCGCTGGCCTTGGAGAACCAGCAGCCGTCGGGCTTGGACAAGTCGTTCAGCGGGCTCAGCGCAGACAAGTTGACGTTTTGCTGCCAGTTCACGTTGTCGATACCTTCGTCGGCGTTGGCCTGCGCGCCGAACAAAAAGATGTCCCACTGGAAGCTTTCTGCCGCAGCGGTGTCACCGCTCTCGCGTAGGCGCATGATGTGGCCATTCACATTACCGCGCTGCGCGGGTATCGGCGCAGCGTTTTGGCTGGTGATGCCTTTGCTGTCAAGCCAATAGCGCGGGTTGGCCGCATCGACATCGGGGTTAGGAAAGTTGTTGCCCGACACCGAGGTGGCGGCGGTGCTGCCGCGGTCGGGGTTTTCGGTGCAGGTGATGTAGATTTCGCCGTTTTTCGGGTTGACCGAAGTCCACTCAGGGCGGTCCATGCGGGTGGCTTTGGCGGCATCGGCGGCTAGGCGGGTGTTAACGCAAATATCGGCCAAGCTCTCAAACTGGTAGCCCTGCGGGTTTTGCGCGCTGACCGGTACGCCTGCGGCTACGTCGGGGTTGCTCAGGTCCAGCTTAACCCACTTGCCGGTGCCGTCGGGGTTAAAGCGGGCGGCGTATACGGTGCCCTCGTCCATGTACTGGGCACCCACTTGCATGCGGTCGGCGCGGTTAGCGTCTGCGGCATCCCAAAGCTTTTTCGAGACAAATTTGTAGATGTATTCGCCGCGCGAATCGCAGCCCGTATAGAAGGCGATGGGGCGGCCCACCACCGCCAAGCTGGGCCAGGCACCTTCGTTGGCGCGGCGGCCTAGCGCCGTGCGCTTGGCCGGTACTGCGCTGGGGTTGTACGGGTCAATTTCTACAATGTAGCCAAATGTGTTGGGTGCGTTGCGAAAGTCGCCCGTGCCGTCGGCAGGGTTGCTGGCCACTGCGGTGCAGTCCCAGCGGCTGAAATTGGTGTTGCTGGCATCAGCAGGCGTGACGCTGGCCCAGCGCTGGTGGGCAAAGCCGGAGGCACTGGGCCGGATGCCATTGCGCAGCAAGGCGGTGGCCTCTTTGGGGCTGCGCACTGCAGTGTCAGCACCGCGCAGAAAGTAGCCCGCCCAGTTTTCTTCCGCCGTCAGGTAGGTGCCCCAGGGCGTGTAGCCGTTGCCGCAGTTGTTAACCGTGCCACGGGTTTGCGTACCCGCAGGTGAAAACTGGGTTTTAGTAAAGGCCGAGCCGCGTGCAGGGCCGGTCAACTCCATCAGGGTGGACGCGGTGATGCGGCGGTTAAGCGCCGAGGCCTTCACGTAGCCAAACTTGCCCGCGGTTTTGCGCAGCTCAATCACCGACACGCCGTGGGCTTCAATTTCTTTAACGGCCTGCGCCTCCGGCCTGCCAGCGGGGGCAGCGGCCGCGTTGTTGGTTTGGCCCAGGGTGTGCATAAACTGCACGGTGCCCGAAATGTTTTCGTGGTTCATCACCAGCAGGGCGCGCTCGTTGCTGCTGGTGTCTGGTTTGCCGTCGGCTCCCAGGCCAAAAAAGTGCATGCCGTCGTGGTGGTCGCCTGCGCGCTGCGCAAAGTTAGCGTCACTGCCGTCGTTTTGGTAGTCGCCCACGGCAGCGCTGATCGGGTCGCCTACCGCATAGATCACGGTGGCCGTATAGCCTTCGGGCACGGTAACTTTGTCCAGAATAGATTTGTTCACGGGGTTAAACCCTAGCTTGGGCTCTGCGGTCGATCCCGCGCCCTGCGGGCCTGAGGTGGTGCCGCAGGCCGTTAAACCCAAGCCGCCTAAAGTGGCCATAGAAATAGCGCCCACACCGCCTTTAAGCACATACCTGCGGTGCATGCGCGCGCCCATCACGTCGTGCAGGCTGGGGTTGGTGCTGGGGTTGTTGTCTTGGTCGTCTGGGTCGGCCAGATGGCAGTGTGCTGGTGGGGTCTGGGTATGCGTCATGCTAGCTCCGGTTGCAAATTGGGTGCAAATAATGTGACTTACACTCAAACTCCATTGTCGATAGTTTTGTGACAAACGCATGACTTTGCGCCAAACCCTGCTATGGCCACGGGTTTTCAGCGCCAACAAAAAAGCTGCCTACGCCTTCTTGCAAAAGCGTAAGCAGCTGTTTCTTAAAGAACGCGTTGGGCCCGCGCGCTAGAGCCTGGTCAGTTAGCCAAAACCTACTTGCCCGCCGTCGTTTTTGGTCACCACGATGGTGGCTGAGCGTGGGCGCTTGGGTACAGCACCCACAGCGCCTTTGCTGGCATCGGGCCAGTAACTGGACCATTTGGTGGGGTCGGCCAGGTTGGCAAGTGGGGTGTCTTCACCAGGGTGCTGAATGTTCACGAAAATGGCTTTGCCGTCAGGGGTTTCGGTAATGCCGGTGACTTCAGCCTCCAGCGGGCCCACCAAGAAGCGCTTGAGTTCGGCGGAGGTGGGCTTTTTGCCTACAAATGTGTCCACCGATTTGGCTGCAATGGCAGGGGTTGTGGCCGTAGCGGCTACAGCGGGGTAGTTAAGCGTAGTTTTTACACCATCGCCGCGTGTACCTGCCAAGCCGCCCAACAGCATGCAGTTGGTTACGTCGGTGTAGCGGCCATCGTCGGTTTGCACCCAGCACAAACCGGTAGCTTGGCTGAACCACAAACCATCGGGGCTTGAGAAGTCGTTGTCAGCGGTCAGGCCCGAAAGATTGACGGCGGCACCGTCAGCGCCTGCTTCGGCACCAAAAAGGTACACGTCCCAGTTAAAGCTGGTGGCTGCGGGGTCGGCGGCGGCCTCTGAAAAGCGGACGATGTGACCGTTCACATTGCCGCGGTTAACCGTTGCAGGGGTGGTGGCACCGTAGATGTCACTGTACGCGCGTGGATTGACAGCATCAGCGGTAGCTGCTGTACGCGACGAGTTGTTGGTCAACGTCATGTACACATCATTATTTTTAGGGTTGACTGCACCCCACTCTGGGCGGTCCATTTTGGTGGCTCCCACTGCATCGGCGGCCAACCGGGTGTTGAGCATCACATCTGCCTGGTCAGCAAACGGATAGACGGTGTTGGCTTTGATGGCGGCGTTGTCAAAGTTCAAAGCAATCCATGTGCCGCTGCCGTCAGCGTTGAACTTGGCCACGTACAAAGTGCCCTCGTCAAAATATTTATCGCCGATAGCCATACGGTTGGTGGCGCTGCCGTCCGCTGTATTCCAAGTGGCTTTGGAAACAAACTTGTATATGTATTCGTTGTTGGAGTCGTCGCCCATGTAAACAGCCATCGATTTGCCTTGCACGGGCTCGGGCATGACGGCGGCCTCGTGGGCAAAGCGGCCCATGGCAGTGCGCTTTTTGATCGGTGCTGCTTTGTCGTAGGGGTCAATCTCCACTACAAAGCCAAAGGTGTTGGCAATGTTGCGGTAGTCGTCGCTGCCGTCGGCAGAAGTGCCCACGCTGCTCATGTCCCAGCGCTGGTACAGGTCGCCTGTGCGGTCGGCTTCCCAGCCATAGCGGCTATTGACGTTCACCTCCACTGGCGGTGTTGCGGTGTTAAGCACTTTGCGGCGGCCATAGCGGCTGATGCTGGTGATTTCTTTGGCGCTGCGTTTGGCATCGTCGCCTGCAGCGCGGAAAAAGTAGCCAGCCCAGTTTTCTTCGCAAGTTATAAATGTGCCCCAATAGCTGTAGCCAGTGCCGCAGTTGTTTTGGGTGCCACGGGTTTGCGCGCCGGTAGGAGAGAACTTGGTTTTCAGGGCGGCGCTGCTGCGCAAGGGGCCCGACAGCTCCATCGTGGTGGTGGGTGTGATGCGGCGGTTGTAGCTCGAATCTACCGGGTATTCCCACTTGCCGTTGTTAAGCTTGACCTCGATCACTGCGCAGCCGTGCACGGCAACTTCTTTGTCAACCTCGGCTTTGGGACGAAACCCTGCAGCATCTTTGGTTGGGCCATTGGGGTGCAGCCATAAGGGTGTCATGTACTCGTGGTTCATGGCCAGCAGGCCGCGTGTGGAGCCTAATGGGTCGCGCGCTGTGCCCGCTGCGTTCAGGCCGAAGTACTCAATACCGTCATGGCAGTCGCCACTGCGTTTGTCCATGTCGGTGTCGGTGCCGTCGTTTTTGTACGCGGCAAGGCCAGCGGCCATAGGGTCGCCGGTGCGGTACAAGGTGGTAGAGGTATAGCCTGCCGCCACGGTAATGGTGTCAGCCAAGTTTTTGGCCACGGCGTTAAAACCCAGCAGCTTTTGGGCTGGTGCAGGCGCGGGAGCGGGTGCTGGTGCGGGCGTAACAGTGTCGCTACCGCCGCCGCAGGCTGTAACGGCCAGCGAGCCAAAAATAGCGGCAGCCCCAGTACCTACAGCGCCTTTGAAAATAGACCGGCGCGCAATGCGCGCGGCAAGCACGCTGTCAAAGTGCGCATTGGCGCTGGTGTTATTGATGGTGTCATCTGCATCAATAAATTCGGTTATTGCAGCGGGTGCTGGCATGTTGGGTTTAGAAATCGCACGCATGGCTTGGGTTTCCTAGCTGGTTAAAGATGACCGTATCATCTAAAACTTGCGTGAAGCTAGCGTGAATTTTTTATGTCAAATTCATGACTGGTTGCAAAAGCACTAAACCCCTAGTACTTGTTAACAAGTAACTTTTACTATTGTGCTTCCCATAACTTTTGCGCCTTGGCCCTGTCAAAAGCTGGTACTAGCGATTTACGAACCTCTATCCCTTTGAGAGCAGGAAAATTTTTCTCAAACAGCGCCTGGTCTGTATCCCATTGGTCAGAAACCACAATGTCAAAAGTACCCCCCGAAGCTCCAGCGACGCCTTGGTCAATCAGCGGAATAACAGGACCAGCTCGGAACTCATTACCTTGTCTTTCACGCACACTAGCTCGCACATGGCCTAAATAAAAAACACCTTTGTCGGTTGAGCTCAAGGGGAAATTCAATGGTGCGAAAAATAAGGCATGGAAAGGAAATGCCCGCCCTAAAGCCATAAGGTTTCGTATTTCATAAGCACCCGGTTCCAACCCCATACGCAGTAGGTATCGGGTCTGATCCTCATCTTTGCCTGTGTATACCGTACCCGCATTGTCCATACTAAAGCGAAGGAGCTCGGGTTTCTCAGCCGAGGTACGTTTTTCAATGTTGACCGAAAGTAGCTGTGGTTGATAGCGTGATCTGTATTCATTTTTTAAATCAACAGTCATCAAAAATAGCGGCGGACTTGCTTCGGTGATCTTCTCCGCACTGTTTTGCAAAGCCATCTTTTGTGTGGCGGCACAGCCGCCGAGTACAAAGGCCGCGATAAATGTGAATAGTATAAAAAGTCGTTTCATGATTGGTTTTATAAGGTAATTTTTTTGAATGAGATTGCTTGGCACGGATTGTATATTTTTATTTAGCCAACAATTCGCAGCACCTCTTGCCCGTAGGCTTCGATTTTTTTGATGCCCATGCCGCTGATGCCTGAGAGATCGTCGAGTGACTGCGGGGCCAGCGTGGCAATGGCGATCAGCGTGGCATCATGGAAAATCACATACGCTGGCAGGTTGTGCTCTTTGGCCACTTCGGCGCGCCAGGCCTTGAGGGCGGCAAAACGTTCACGCGCGCCCAAGTTCATGGCGGTGGTGGCTTTTTCTTTGCTGATTTTGTCTTTGATAGCTTTTTCGCCAGAGGCTTTGCGGGACGAGGCCGTGGCGCGCTCGGTAACCACCTCGCGTACTTGAAGCTTGTCGTCGCTGCGCAAAAAGTCGCGTGCGGCTTGGGTTAGCTGTAATGTGTTGAAGGCCTCGGCGTTCACATTGACCATGCCCAGTGCAATCAGCTGGCGAAACACACTGCGCCACTGCTGCTCGCCTACATCGGCACCGATACCAAAAGTGCTTAAGCTGGCATGGTTAAACTGCGCCATTTTGTCGGTGCTTTTGCCGCGCAAAATGTCGATCAAATGCCCCGCACCAAAGCTGATGCTGCTGGCCTGCTGGACTCTGAAGATGCAGCTAATCGCTTTGCGTGCGGCCTCGGTAGCGTCCCACACCTCGGCGGGGCTTAGGCAGTTGTCGCAGTTGGCGCAGCGGTAGCTTAGGCGTTTGCCGTCACCGTCCAGTTCACCGGCGACTTTTTGGTCAAAGTAGCCCAGCAAACGGCCGCGGCGGCAGTCCATCGCCTCTGACAGCGCCAGCAGTGCGTCTAGCTTGCCGCGCATGACCTGTTTGTAAGTTTCGCTGGCGGGGCTTTCGTCGATCATGCGGCGCTGGTTCACCACATCTTGCAGGCCGTAGCACATCCAGGCGTTGGCAGGCTCGCCGTCGCGGCCTGCACGGCCGGTTTCTTGGTAGTAGCCTTCGATATTTTTAGGCATGTCCAGGTGGGCCACAAAGCGCACGTCGGGTTTGTCTATGCCCATACCAAAGGCGATGGTAGCTACCATCACCACGGCTTCGCCCTGGGTGGTGTCGCTGCGCAAAAAAGCATCTTGGTTGGCCTGGCGCACAGCCCGGTCTAGCCCGGCGTGGTAAGGCAGCGCGCGCACACCGTGTGCGCACAGCATGTCGGCCACCTCTTCCACCCGTTTACGCGACTGGCAGTACACAATGCCCGCGTCGCCGATGTGCTCGGTGTCAATAAAGCGCAGGAGTTGCTTGCGTGGGTCGTTTTTTTCAACAATTTTGTAGCGAATGTTGGGGCGGTCAAAACTGCTGACGAACTGCTGCGCACTTTGCAATTGCAAGCGCTCAACAATGTCGCTGCGGGTTAGCGCATCGGCGGTGGCCGTTAGCGCAATGCGTGGGGTGGTGGGAAAGCGCTCGTGCAGTACTGTCAGCCCCAGGTACTCGGGCCGAAAGTCATGGCCCCACTGGCTTACGCAGTGCGCCTCGTCGATAGCAAACAAACTCAACTGGCCCCGCAGGTACAGTGCGTCCATGAGGGCTAAAAAGCGTGGGTTGGTTACCCGTTCGGGCGCGGCGTACAGCAAGGTAATTTCGCCGCGCAGCAGCTTTTGCTCTACCTCGCCCGCCTCTTGCCCGGTGAGGGTCGAGTTTAAGAATGCCGCCTTCACCCCGGCCTCGTGCAGGGCACCCACTTGGTCGTGCATCAGGGCAATCAGGGGCGACACCACCACAGCGATGCCTTGGCCCAGCTGCTGGCGGGCAATGGCAGGGATTTGAAAACACAGCGACTTGCCGCTGCCGGTGGGCATGAGCACCAGCGCATCACCGCCCGCAATCACGTGTTCAATAGCCGCTTGCTGGTGGCCCCGGAAAGCCGAGTAACCAAATACGTCGTGAAGGATGGTGTGCGGTAGTGACAAGGTGAAACCAGAATAGGCGGTAAAAGAAAATTATGAGGCTACGTGGCGAGGCTAGATAACGAAAGTTGCATACTACTAAAAGTATAGCTGCTTGTGCAGCATTTCCTTGGGCCATCGGCCTAAAACATCATTAAATAGGCATTATTTACCAATACAAAAGCGCGAGAAAATTTCACCCAGCAAATCGTCTGCACTGAACTCGCCTGTGATGCTGCCCAGCGCATTTTGGGCCAGGCGCAGCTCTTCGGCCAGCAGGTCTAAGTTTTGTGCTTTAGCGGCCAGGTGCACGCTGGCCAGCTTCAGGTGGGCTTGCACCGCTGCAATGGCCTGCACATGGCGCGCGCGGGCTATAAAAACGCCTTCGGGGGCTGACTGCCAGCCTGCGATGGCCAATAGCTTTTGGCGCAGTTGCTCTATGCCTTGGCCCGTTTTGGCGCTGATGGCGATGCTGTTGGCCTGGGCTAAATGGGCAGGCAGCGCTTGGCCGGGGGCTTTGTCTAGCTTGTTCCAAATTTGAATGACCGGCGTGTTTTTAGACGTTGTAAGCCCCATCGCGCTGGCCAGCGCTTCGTCTGCTGCTGCGGTGTATGCAGCAGTGTCGGCGGCCAAGGTGGCAGCCAGGTCATGCAGATGAACCACCGCATCCGCGGTTTTAATTTCGTCCCAGGCGCGGGCAATGCCGATCTGTTCCACCTCGTCGTGGCTGTCGCGCAGGCCTGCAGTGTCAATGATGTGCAGGGGTATGCCGTCGATTTGGATGGTTTGCTGCACTTTGTCGCGCGTAGTGCCCGCGATGGGTGTGACGATGGCCAGCTCGGCCCCGGCCAACGCGTTGAGCAGCGAGCTTTTGCCGGCATTGGGCTGCCCAGCAATAACCACTTTAATACCTTCGCGCAGCAGCGCGCCTTGCTTGGTTTTGTGCAGTAGTGTTTGGGTGGTTTGCGCAAGTTGTACTAGCTGGCCGTGCGCATTGCCTTTGGTTAAATGGTCAATTTCTTCTTCGGGAAAGTCCAGCGTGGCCTCTACCAGCATGCGCAGGTGGATAAGTGCATCGCGCAGCAGGTGCACCTCGCGCGAGAACGCACCGGCCAGTGAGCGGCTGGCGCTGCGGGCGGCGGCTTCGGTACTGGCGTCGATCAGATCGGCGATGGCTTCGGCCTGGGCCAGGTCAATTTTGTCGTTAAGAAAAGCACGTTCGGTAAACTCACCGGGTGCTGCTACGCGCAGGCCCATGGCTTTGCCCGCTTCCAGGCAGCGGGCCAGCAAAAGCTGCAGCACCACTGCGCCGCCGTGGGCTTGCAGCTCCAGCACGTCTTCTCCGGTGTAGCTGTGCGGCGCAGGAAAGTAGATGGCCAGGCCTTGGTCGATGGCGCTGCCATCGGCATCGGTAAACGGCACATAGGTCGCTTCACGCGGTTTAAGCGGCTTGCCGCACAGCGCCGCCATGATGGGCTGCACCGACTTGCCCGACACCCGCACAATGCCTACCGCACCACGGCCTGGGGCGGTGGCGATGGCAGCAATAGGGTCGGCGTGGCGTGAGAGCATGGGCGCTATCTTAATCTCTAGCTTGGGCTTGGTTTAGGCTTAATTTTGCGCTTATTGTGCATTTAAAGCAGCATGTAAAAAGGCCCGCACTGCGGGCCTTTTTGTGAGCGTTACAACACCCAAAGTGGGGCTACGCGTTGTGCGCTTTTACTTTGTCGTCTCTGCAGGCTTCTTTTTCAAAAAACCGGGCAAATTAAACTGGGGCGGCACTCCCATGCGGGTGTTAATTAACCACTGTTGGGCAATCGACAGCACGTTGTTGGTAATCCAGTACAGCACAAGGCCGGCCGGGAAGAAGAAAAACATGATTGAAAAAGCCAGCGGCATGTACCACATCAGCTTGGCTTGTAGCGGGTCTGGTGGCGCCGGGTTCAGCGCTGTTTGCAGCATGGTGGTAAAGGTCATGATGATGGGCAGCAAATAGAACGGGTCAGGCAATGACAGGTCTTGGATCCAGCCCATCCACGGCGCACCACGGAACTCTACGGAGGACAACAGCACCCAGTACAGGGCAATGAAAACTGGAATTTGCACCATGATGGGGAAGCAGCCGCCCATCGGGTTGACTTTTTCTTCCTTGTAGATTTTCATCATTTGTTGCTGCATTTCTTGCGGCTTGTCTTTGAGGCGTTCGCGCATTTCCATGATTCTGGGGTTAACCGCCTTCATCTTGGCCATGCTGGCGTAGGCCTTGGCATTGAGCCAGTAAAACGCCGCCTTGATCAGTAAAACCAACGCAATAATGGTCCAACCCCAGTTGCCAATAAAACCGTGCAACTTTTCCATCACCCAGTACATGGGTTTGGCCAAAATAGTCAACACGCCGTAGTCTTTGATCAGCTCCAGGCCGGGGTAGAGGGCTTCCAGGTTGTTCTCTACCTGCGGGCCAATGAACAATTTGGTTTGGGTGGTGTGGGTAGTGCCCGGTGCAACCACGGTCATCGGCGCGCGCATGCCCACTGCGTAAAGGTTGTCTTTAACTTTTTGCATGTACACATCACGCGCAATGCCGTCTGCCAATAACCATGCGCTGGCAAAATAGTGCTGCGCCATCGCTACATAGCCGCCTGTGGAGGTGGCCTGGATGTTAACTTTATTTTTCTCAATGTCGCTGAACTCTACTTTTTGGTATTTTTTCTCTGTGGTGTAGACCACTGGGCCCGTGAAAGTGCTGTAGAACGACGACTCCCCCGGCGGCTTGTTGCCGTCGCGCACCAGCTGGGTGTACAGCTGCGCTGACACAGGGGCACCGCTGGCGTTGATGGCCTCGTGTTTAACTGCAATGTCGTAAGCGCCGCGTTTGAAGGTGTAGGTTTTAACGTATTTAACACCACCCGTTTCAGCCGACTCTAGGCGCACCACCAATTCGTTTTGGCCTGCGGCCAAGCTGCGCTCACCGTTAAAAGTCATGGTGGTCAAATGGTTAGGCAACGCTGTTTGCCCTTGCATGCCAACCAAGCCGCTTTGGGCTTCGTAGGCGCGTGCTGCGCTGTTGTCTAGCAACACTACATTGCGCTTGCCTTCTTTG
The DNA here is from genome assembly GCA_043778205.1 of Polaromonas sp. Taxonomy (GTDB): domain Bacteria; phylum Pseudomonadota; class Gammaproteobacteria; order Burkholderiales; family Burkholderiaceae_C; genus JAAFIP01. Next base: position 35,008 of record JAYWGO010000163.1, read on the forward strand.
GTCACGTCAAAATGCTGCAGCAATTCTGCGCGCAGGATGCTGCCGCCTTGGCTGCTAATGAGCAGCTTGAACAAGTCGGTAGTTACCTCGTAGGTCGTGGCCGGGGCTTGGGTTGCGTTGGCGGCTCCTGCTACTGCTGCTGCACCGGCACCTACGCCTGCCACGGCTGCAGGCACGGCACCTGGGGCGCTGGCCGCGCCCGAAGCGGCGGGCACGCTGCTGGGCGTTGCGCCAGGGGCGCTAGCAGCCAGTTCTTTCTTAGCGGGGGATGGGAAGAAGGTGGCCTTGTTTCCGTTGTGCACCTGCCAAGCGTCCCACAGCATAATCATGGAAAAACCAAAAATCACCCACAAAATGGAGCGGCGAATATCGTTCATAGCAAGGTCTTTGAAACAGAAGTTGGGGGATGCCCAGGGGTACAAGAAGTGCCAGAGGCTGCAGGCATGTCAGTGCCAAAGGTGCTGGCCTGTGGCGGTTTTTCAAGCCAACGGGAAAATAAACCGGGTGCCGGCCACTGGCTGGGCACTGGGTCGTGCCCACCAGCGCACCACGGGTGGCAACGGCCTAGACGTGCCATGGTTAGATAGCTGCCGCCCAGGGCGCCGTGTTGCGCAAGTGCGTCCAAGGCGTACACAGAGCAGGTGGGTGTAAAGCGGCAAGCCGAGCCCAGCCAGGGGCTTAGCAGCAAACGGTATCCGCGCACTATGCCAATGAGCAACACCTGCGGCAAGCGCATTAACGCACTCTGCCAGTCTGTACCAGAAGACGCGGTGCGTTTCATGGTTTGGGTAAAAATAAAGTTTGCAGCTCGGCGCGTACAGCGCACTTAAGTGCAGTAGAGGTGGCGCTGGTAAACGTTGTGCGCGAGAACTCGGTTTTAAGCCGTACCACGTAATGCCCTTTGGCAAGGCTGTGCGCGCACGCTGTGCTCACCGCATAAACCTGGCGTTTGATGGTGTTGCGCGTTACTGCGCGGCGCGCCCACCGCTTGGGCACCACCACACCAACCGCCAAACCATGAGCGGCAGCAGCTTCGGGTTGCTTGCTTAGCCCAGCCGCAGAGGCATCTTTGCGCGCTGCTAAATGGTTGCCAATGTCTGCATAGTGCAGGGCAAAATGGGCTGTCTTGTTAATTACGGCACCCGCAAAGACAGCATCAAACTGTGCTTTGTTTATAAGGTGCGCAAGCGGGCTGCCCAAAGGAGTCTATCGCTTAGACAGCCAGACGCTTGCGGCCTTTGGCGCGGCGTGCATTGATAACTGCACGGCCACCACGGGTTGCCATGCGCACTAAGAAGCCGTGGGTACGGGCGCGGCGTGTTTTGGAAGGTTGGTAAGTACGTTTCATGGTAAATCTCGGTCAGGGCACTAAATAAGCTTAGGTTTAATAAGCAGGAAAATTTGAACGCGTATGCGTAACTCTATACGCGTAAAGTTACACGCATAAAGCTAAATGCATAAAGTTAAACGCATAAATTTAATCGCGCACTTTTGCCGTGCTTAGATTAAGAGTTTCAGCGAAACCTAGCATTATCGCAAAAATACAGCAAAAAATCCAGCTCTACCAAGCATTTAGTCGCTATTTCTTGGTTTCGCATGAGCTTAGCGCCTGGAGCACCGCTTGGCTGCCGGGTACGGCGTTTCAGGTAAAACTTACATCTTGATTGCCTTGTGGATAACCTCTTGCGCAAGGTACAATCAAAGCGCTGCTTCCCATGACATATCCACAAATTAAAACCTCTCTTTATGGCGCACGATGATTCCGTTGTTCGTGCTGCCTCTGGCCTGCAAGGTGTTTCTACGCCCAACGAAAAAATCAGTGGCCTGTGGGCCAGCTGCCTAGCCCAGCTGGCGCAAGAGTTGCCAGAACAACAGTACAACACCTGGATCAAACCCTTGGTGGCAACCGTTTCTAGTGACTTGTCTAAAGTAACGGTATTTGTTGGCAACCGCTTTAAGCTTGATTGGATCCGTGCACAGTATGCTGGTCGCATGGCCTCCCTGCTAGACTCTACAAGCCGTGAAGTTTTTGGCCAAAACGTAAGCTTAGAGTTAGCGCTTGCTCCTCGGGAAAGCGTTGTTAATGCTATCTTACCTACGGCAGTAAACGAATTTAACCCCTCCAACACTGCGCTGTCTGAAGCCCCGTCCTTTGCCGATGACAACCCAGACAACGGTTTTAAAAACCGGCTTAACACCGCTTTAAACTTCGACGCTTTGGTAGAAGGCACGGCCAACCGTATGGCCCGCGCGGCGGCCATGCATGTGGCCAACAACCTGGGTAACCTGTACAACCCCCTGTTTATCTATGGCGGGGTTGGCCTGGGCAAAACCCACCTTATGCATGCTATTGGCAACCAGCTGCTTAAAGACAAGCCCCAAGCCAAAGTTCTTTACATACATGCCGAGCAGTTTGTAAGTGATGTGGTTAAGGCTTACCAACGCAAAACTTTTGACGAATTCAAGTACAAATACCATTCGCTGGATTTACTGTTGATTGACGATGTGCAGTTCTTTGCCAATAAAGACCGCACCCAAGAAGAGTTTTTCAATGCTTTTGAAGCCCTGTTGACCAAAAAGTCGCATATTGTGATGACCAGCGACACTTACCCGAAAGGTTTGACGGACATTCACGAGCGCTTGGTTTCGCGCTTTGACTCTGGCCTGACAGTGGCGATTGAACCACCCGAGCTGGAAATGCGGGTGGCCATTTTGATTACCAAAGCCCGCGCCGAAAGCGCTGAAATGCCTGAGGAAGTGGCCTTCTTTGTGGCCAAAAACGTGCGCTCTAACGTGCGCGAGCTGGAAGGCGCGTTGCGCAAAATTTTGGCATATTCGCGCTTTAACCAAAAAGACATTTCCATCCCGCTGGCACGCGAAGCCCTGCGCGACCTGTTGTCCATTCAAAATCGGCAAATTGGCGTAGAAAACATCCAAAAAACGGTGGCTGACTATTACAAGATCAAAGTCTCTGACATGTACAGCAAAAAGCGCCCGGCCAGTATTGCCCGGCCACGCCAGATAGCGATGTACCTGGCCAAAGAACTCACCCAAAAGAGCCTGCCCGAGATTGGCGAGCTGTTTGGGGGCCGCGACCATACCACTGTGCTGCACGCCGTGCGCAAGATCGGCGCTGAACGCCAAACACTGACCGAGCTAAACCAGCAACTGCACGTGCTGGAACAAACCCTCAAAGGCTAAACCATGGCCCAAAATTTAAGCAACATCGAACCAAGGACAAGTATGGGGATAGTTTCAGGACAAGTGCCTAGTTATCCACAGGCCTGTCCTAAAAGTCAAAGTTATCCCTGCACTGCACGGGCAAACCAAGTGCTTTAAACACAGACTATGGCGCACGCTAAATCTATGATTAAACAGGCGAAAATAGGCTTATCCACACAAAAGTGCCTTGCTTACTACTACTACTATCTTTAATTAATTAAATACAAGCTAAGAGGTTGACATGATCGTTTTGAAAGCCACTCAAGAAAAACTGCTCTCCACGCTGCAGTCCGTCTCGGGCATTGTCGAGCGTCGGCACACCCTGCCTATTCTTGCCAACGTGCTGATTCGTAAAACCGGTGACCAGTTACAGCTGACCACCAGTGACCTTGAAATTCAAATTCGCACCGGCGCGCAGATGGACGGTGACGCAGGCAATTTCACCACCACCGTGGGCGCTCGCAAGCTGATCGATATTTTGCGCACCATGCCGTCGGACCAAACTGTGTCGATTGAATCGAGTGCCAGCAAGCTGATTCTGAAAGGCGGCAAAAGCCGCTTTACGCTGCAAACCTTGCCGGCTGAAGACTTTCCGCTGGTGCAAGAGGCCGCTAACTTTGGCCCGGTGTTCAGCGTGCCGCAAAAGACGCTGAAAGAGCTTTTGGCCCAGGTATCTTTTGCCATGGCTGTGCATGACATTCGCTACTACCTCAACGGTATATTGTTTGTAGCCGAAGGCAAAACACTCAGCCTGGTAGCCACTGATGGCCACCGCTTAGCCTTTAGCAGCGCGCAGTTGGATGTTGAAGTGCCCAAGCAAGAAGTGATCTTGCCGCGCAAAACTGTGATTGAAATGCAGCGTTTGCTAAGCGACAGCGAAGGGCAGATTGAAATGCAATTTGCCGGTAACCAAGCGAAGTTTAGCTTTGGTGGTATGGAGTTTGTCACCAAGCTGGTCGAAGGCAAATTTCCCGACTACAACCGTGTGATTCCCAAGAACCACAAAAATATCATTACGCTAGGCCGCGCTGCACTGCTGGCTACGCTGCAACGCACCGCTATTTTAACGAGTGAAAAATTCAAAGGTGTGCGCCTGAACATTGAGCCGGGCACCCTGCGTGTAGCGTCTAACAACGCCGAGCAAGAAGAGGCCGTGGACGAGCTAGACATTGACTACGCCGGTGATGCGATAGAGATTGGTTTTAACGTGACCTACCTTATCGACGCACTAGGCAACATGCCACAAGAGATGGTGCGCCTAGAGCTGTCAGACTCCAACAGTTCAGCGCTGTTTACCATTCCCGACAACGCCACGTTTAAATACGTGGTGATGCCGATGCGAATTTAAACGGCAAGCAGAGCTAAAGCAAAACAAGGGGCGCAAAGCCCCTTAGGTATTTTTTAGAAGTAGATTTTTTGACTGGGATAGTGATGAGCCAAGAGCAAAACAACGATAAAAGCGGTGCAGATAACAAGCAGCCTGCCACGTCTAACGACGCCCAAAACGCCGACTATGGCGACGCATCCATCCAGATTTTGGAAGGCCTGGAGGCTGTACGCAAGCGCCCTGGCATGTACATTGGCGATACGTCAGACGGCACCGGCTTGCACCACTTGGTGTTTGAAGTGGTTGACAACTCGATTGACGAGGCTTTGGCTGGCCACTGTGACGACATCGTCGTCACTATCCATTCGGACAATTCTGTCAGCGTCACCGACAACGGCCGGGGTATTCCCACCCGTGTGAAGATGGATGACAAGCACGAGCCTAAGCGCAGCGCAGCAGAGATAGCGCTGACGGAGCTGCACGCGGGCGGCAAGTTTAACCAAAACAGCTACAAGGTATCCGGCGGCTTGCACGGCGTGGGCGTGAGTTGTGTGAATGCACTGAGCAAATGGCTGCGGCTTACGGTGCGCCGAGAAGGCAAAGTGCATACCATGGAATTTGCCAAAGGCTTTGTGCAAAACCGCATCTTAGAGATGGTAGACGGCGTAGAAGTATCGCCCATGCGCACAGCAGGTGATACGGAGAAGCGCGGCACTGAAGTGCACTTTTTCCCTGATGCCGATATTTTTACGGCCAACATGGATTTCCATTACGAGATCTTGGCCAAGCGCTTGCGCGAGCTGAGCTTTTTGAACAACGGCGTGCGTATTCGCTTGAAAGATGAGCGCAGCGGCAAAGAAGACGACTTTTCGGGCGCAGGCGGCGTGAAGGGCTTTGTAGAGTTTATTAACACCGGCAAAAAGGTATTGCACCCCAACGTGTTCCACGCAGCAGCCGAGCGCCCATCTGAGACCTATGGTGGCATCCCTGGCACCAGCATTGGCGTAGAAGTGGCCATGCAGTGGAACGATGGCTACAACGAAAACGTGCTTTGCTTCACCAACAACATTCCCCAGCGCGACGGTGGCACGCACCTTACCGGCCTGCGCGCCGCCATGACCCGAGTGATCAACAAATATATTGACGACACCGAGGTGGCCAAAAAAGCCAAGGTAGAAGTGACCGGCGACGACATGCGCGAGGGCCTGTGCTGCGTGCTGAGCGTGAAGGTGCCCGAGCCTAAGTTCAGTAGCCAGACCAAAGACAAGCTGGTGAGCAGCGAAGTGCGTGCCCCGGTGGAAGAGATTGTGAGCAAACTGCTGAGCGACTTTTTGCAAGAACGCCCTAACGACGCAAAAATTATTTGCGGCAAGATCGTAGACGCAGCAAGAGCGCGTGAGGCAGCGCGTAAAGCAAGAGAAATGACCCGCAGAAAAGGCGTACTAGACGGCATGGGCCTGCCCGGCAAACTGGCCGATTGCCAAGAAAAAGACCCCGCGCTGTGCGAAATCTATATCGTAGAGGGCGACTCCGCAGGCGGCTCGGCCAAGCAAGGTCGCGACCGTAAGTTCCAGGCCATCTTGCCCCTGCGCGGCAAGATTTTGAACGTAGAAAAAGCCCGCTACGAAAAGCTGCTGACCAGCAACGAGATTGTGGTGCTGATCACCGCCCTGGGCACCAGCATCGGCAAAGAAGAATTTAACGTCGACAAGCTGCGCTACCACCGCATCATCATCATGACCGATGCTGACGTGGACGGCGCGCACATTCGCACCCTGCTGCTCACCTTCTTCTACCGCCAAATGCCCGAGCTGGTAGAGCGCGGCCACATCTACATTGCGCAGCCGCCGCTGTACAAGGTGAAACACGGCAAACAAGAGCAATACCTTAAAGACGGCCCCGCGCTAGACGTGTACCTGCTGCAGGTAGCGCTAGACGGTGCCAAGGTGGTGCCCGGCGCAGGCAAGGCCGTGTTGCAAGGCGACGCGCTGGCCGAGATAGCGCGTAAATATTTGGTGGCTAACTCAGTCATCGCGCGCCTAAGCGCATGGATGGACGGCGAAGGCCTGCGCGCCATCATGCAAGGCGTGGCGCTAGACTTGGACACGCTAGAAGCCGCCGAAAAATCAGCCCTGGCCCTGCAAGGCGGCCTGCACAACGCGCAAGTGGCGGCAGTGTTTGACAACCGCACCGACAAGCACGTGCTGACGATTACCCGCTGGATCCACGGCAACGCCAAGGTCAGCAACATTACCGCCGACTTTGTGCACGGCGGCGACTACGCAGCCATGCGCGAGGCGGCGCTGACCTTTGAAGGCCTGATCGGCGAAGGCGCACTAGTGCAGCGCGGCGAAGGCGAAAAGCAAAAAGAGCACAAGGTAAGTGACTTTAGAGAAGCCATGGCCTGGCTGATAACCCAAGCCGAAAACGCCGTAGGCCGCCAGCGCTACAAAGGCTTGGGCGAGATGAACCCCATGCAGCTATGGGAAACCACCATGGACCCCACCGTGCGCACCCTGCTGCGCGTGCAGATAGAAGATGCCATCGAAGCCGACCGCGTGTTCACCACCCTGATGGGCGACGAGGTAGAGCCGCGTCGGGCGTTTATTGAGACGAATGCTTTGAGGGCGGCGAATATTGATGTGTAAAGATTACAAATAATCAAGCGAGACAATTTACAGGGCAATAAATTAGGTGTATATTTATACAGCTTTTGTTGGTTTTATCTTTTCTCGCCTTTAAACTCAATGTTTCCGCACTATGCCCCGTAGTACTTGTATAGATTTGTTTGCTGGCGCAGGTGGTCTTAGCTTGGGGCTAAAGGCCGCCGGGTGGGACACAAAACTTGCCGTAGATTTTGATAAAGCAGCGTGCACGACTTATAAGCACAATTTTCCTAAAGTTGAAGTTGTCCAAGGGGATATTCGAAAAATTGACTGGTCAAGCTTTGCAGGAAAAATTGATCTAGTTGCTGGAGGGCCGCCTTGCCAGCCTTTTTCTGTGGCGGGAAATCAGTTAGCTGCGCAAGATAGCAGAGACATGCTTCCTGAGTTTGTAAGGGCAGTTCGTGAAGTAAAGCCCAAACTGTTCTTAATGGAAAACGTTGCTGGGCTAGTTTCTCCTAAACATGAACCATATCTGGCGCTTAGATTGCAGCAGCTAAACCTGCTCGGCTATGACCTCGAGTACAAGGTGCTGGATGCTGCAGATTATGGAGTACCGCAGCACAGACGACGCGTGATAATTTTAGGTAGTAAAAGGGGCCTCGTTCGATTTCCGAAAGAGTCACACGGAGTCAGTAGAAAGGCGCATATTTCTGCTATTTCTGCAATTTACGATGCCCCTAAAGATGAGCCAAACAAGGCAATAGTTACCTACGCAAAGAATCCTATTTTCCGACCAAGCCCTTGGGCGGGCATGTTGGTTAATGGTGGCGGACGCCCAATAAACTTGCATAGCCCTTCGCAAACGATCCCTGCTTCTGCTGGGGGAAACCGCACACATATCGTTGACGAAAACAGTATTTTGTTTGACTATCATGCCCATTTGGAGGGCGGCGGTAAACCGCGGACTGGGCTTGTTAAGGGTGTTAGAAGGTTGACAGTAAGAGAGTCTGCTAGGCTACAGTCTTTCCCTGATGACTTTGTATTTATTGGGCAACGCAGTTCACAGTATCGCCAGGTAGGGAATGCTGTCCCACCTTTGCTTGGTAGAGCTGTTGGCGAAGCGCTACTGGCTGAACTATAAAAGTAGAAGAGGCTTATAAATATAGCAACAGGTGACTTATAGTCCGTGGACTGGAAGTCTACGCCACCATGATGATATGCATCATGGTTACCTCTACAAATATCCCCGATCCCAAAGTTCTATTTGGCGAAAGTCTTCGATCACTTCGGACTGCCGCGATGCTTTCTCAAGAAGAGTTAGCACACAAGGCCTCAGTGGATCGTACCTATGTCAGCAGTTGCGAACGGGGAAAAAGAAACGTAACGCTTGAAGTGATTGTGAAGTTTGCTGGTGCGTTAAACGTCACACCAAGTATTCTTCTCTCAAGCATTCGTGCAAATGGTGTTCAATCATGAGGGCGGGTTTGGCGCGGCAAGCAGCCAGAGCACTAATGCTGCCGACACGAGTGGGCCATGAATCACGTTGCTGCCTGGCTTTTGGTCGACATTTGATTAGAAGCGGCATCCCTATTGTTGATTTTGCAGCATGGGTTCGTTTGCAACTTGAGCAATGGGAGGATACAAAAAAACCGTCCGTAGAGTTAAGGGTTTTAGTGAAGGTGGTATTGGACGCTAACTCGCTTGGTAAAACTACAGATAGTGTTACTAAGCGCCTTGCTGTGAGTTATTTTGAAATTCATCAGAAGTTGCTTGATGATCATTTAATGTCACATGCAGATGCTGCATCATTTTTAAGTTACGCATTTATTTTTGCTGAGTTTGCCAAAACTCACAAAATGTCCTCAGCTCAAATAGCCAATCAGCTCACGAGCAGAACACTCCTATCAAACGGTGGTCGCCAAGCCATTGCCTGCGTACTTGAGAAACTTGATTCTTGTCAGACCATCAAAATCGACGATCTTAGAACGCTATACCATCGAGATGCTGCAAATGAGATTTCAACTTTTGCGGACGCTGACTTTATAGAAGCCGCAGAATTAGTTGCAGAGAAGGCAATTTCACTAGGATGTAGGGGAGACTTACTTAAGGCTTTAACGGAGCTATCACCTACTTTTAATTCCAATCGTTTTACTGATGAGTACACGCCATACCTTCAAATTTTGCACTATCAGTGTTGTATTGCAGAGTTTATCGATCACGCAGTAACTGATATCTACGAGTTTGCCCCACGGGGTGAAAAAGGTGAATGGCTGCGCAAGCAATATCCTGATGGTATAGCTGGTGCTGGGAATCCGTTCTTAAACAATGCTAAGGCCGTTGAAGTTCTAGATCGAGGTTGGGCGCGTTCCAAAAAACCTAAGGAACGAATCGGTGCAACGGCGCTACTTTTAGTATTAGAAGAACTGCAAGAAATGAGTTTTTTCTCTAGAAGAGAACTCGCTTTTTGGATTCGCTCTTGGTTGCATAGGATTATCAGAGTTTGCGGAGGGTCAACTCTTGCGATTCCCAAGTCACTAAGCAAAACGAACATGCTCAAGTTACTGCAAGAAACCGCTAAACGTAATACCCAGTCGTATGGTGTCATTGAACAGAGGCTAGTAGACGTTGTGGGTAGTACTATTTTCCCAAAACTTAGGTCTCATGGATTGGGTGACGCTGTAAATGCGACGAATACCAGTAAGGCTAAATTTGGGGATTGTGAGTTCTTTGACCCGATCAATCTGGTCATCCATGCTTACGAATCCCATGCCGGAAAGCTTAGCCAGTTATATGTTGAAGATCATCTAGCTAGCATTAAAAAGGTGATTCGGAAGCGGCGTTCCGAGTTAAGTCAAATTGCGGAAATATCCGACTGGCGAATAGAGCTGATCTTTGTATCCCATGAGATTTCAGGTGTTGTTGATAAGAAGATTTCTGTCGATGGCCTTTGCTTTGCGATCACAGCGATTTCATTTGAATCCTTTTTCAGAACACACTCATCAGAGGCCAATAAATTACTATTGGGCGCTGCTGTAACGCACTTACTAACACCTTTAAGTCTGTATAGGACTCCCAATTTGGTTCGCGCGAGATTGCTAGAGCTGATTTAGTTTAGATCAAGCGGCTGTTGGTGCTTATCGTGGGCTACTCAGCAAGCAAGTAAAAAGCCCCGCGTCTGCTAATAATGTCCCAAGTGGCACTTGGTCGTTCGCAGAACGAAGGGCGAATGGACTGTAGCATGCAAACGGCAGTTGACCTTGGTAATCGCAAACACCATGAAAATCGAACATGAGACGTTGGAATTTCATGGTGTTTGACAACTCGCTCTTATAGAAATCCAAATCTTTCAGCGTGTGATTTAAGAAAGTTCGGATCAGGACGAAAACGTTCTGGTAAGTCAATCGGTCGCTTATTAAAATTCAATAACGCTGCATTCGTGAATGGGTGGTCTGAGCTTTTCTTTAGCGCCTGCGACACCCGCACCGTGTAATCCGGCATCACCGTAATCAGCCCTTGGTCATACGCCTTGTCATGCAGCGCCGACAAGCACAGGCCGTTGTGCGGATTGAGGCGGTTTTGTTTGTCTTGGCTCCACGGCACGATGTGGCTGGCAATGACTAGCTTCTCGTGTTGCAAGCCGCTGATGCAGCAAGTGGCGTTGTAGCTGGCCAAAATGGCTTTGCGAAAGCGGGCTTGGTTGACGCGCACTTCTACGGTGGCCATGCGGGTTTTGCCTTCGGCTATGTCGAGTGTTTCGGGCAGCTCGTCGATCACGTCTACGTTGGCGGGCAGGCCGTGGCGGGTGGCTAGCTTTTCGTATTCTGCTGCGGCCTCTAGCGCCACCGCGTCCCAGTTGCCTTGCAGCTCTTGCCAGATGGCTTTGTCTTGTGTGGAGGCGTTGGCCATGCCTTTGCGGCCGCTGGCGACGATTTGCGGGTCTAGGCTGGCGAGGTTGACCAGCTTGAGCGCTATCGAGCTGGGGGTGCGGCCTATCCACTGGGCTATTTGTTTGATTTTGGGCTGCCCGCGATGGAGCTGGCCAAAGGGGAGCTGAAAGTAGATGTGCAGCGCGGCTAGGGTTTGCTGGCGCGTCCAGTTGGGGGGATTACCGGGGGGTGTAGGGCTGGCGGCTTTGGATGGGGCGGGCATGGCGGCTTTCTTGTTTGTAAGCAGTATGCCTTGAAAGCTGCGGGGCGCTATGTGCGGTGGTGCGCGTACAGGGTGCGCACGGGGCGGGGTGACTGCCTGAAGGTGTCTTCGGGTGCGCGGATGTCGCATCCTGTGGCGTAGAACACCGTCCAGTCGCCGTAGTAGCAGTTTTGGTAATGCACCATGTCGCCGTTGATCGTGAGCATGGGCATGTCTTGCGTGGGAAAGTACCTTTTTTCGTCCACTGCGCTGTGAAAGCCTATTTTGATGATGTTGGTGTAGGTGGTGTGCACAAAGCTTAAGGGGCCGATGAGCGGGCCGTTAAAGCCCCATTCGATCATTTGGTCGTCTGGGTCTTTGCGGCCATGGA
>JAYWGO010000164.1:0-4166 GCA_043778205.1 Polaromonas sp.
TGACAGTTGAAAATTTAGATTAAGCTAATGGTAAGTCACATTTTGTGGTGGCTTTAACTTCTCAAGGAGCGCGCACATGGCATTGATGGACTTTATCAAGAAGCAATTTATTGACGTACTGCAATGGACCGAGGACGGCGATGGCACGCTTGCCTGGCGTTTCCCCATGGAGGGCATGGAGATTCAAAACGGCGCAGCGCTAACGGTACGTGAATCGCAAATGGCTGTGTTTGTGAACGAAGGCAAAGTGGCCGACGTGTTTGGCCCCGGCAACCATAAGCTCAGCACGCAAACGCTACCAGTGCTAACGTACCTGAGAAATTGGGACAAGCTGTTTGAGTCGCCCTTTAAAAGCGACTTGTACTTCTTTAGCACCCGCCAGCAGCTAGACTGCAAATGGGGCACGCCGCAGCCCATTACCATTCGCGACAAAGATTTTGGCGCGGTGCGCCTGCGTGCCTTTGGCAATTTTGCCTTTCGCATTGCCGACCCCAAGCTATTCCACACTGAAATATCAGGTACACGTGACATGTACAGCGTGGCCGATGTAGAGGGCCAACTGCGCGGGCTGGTGCTGCAAAACATCAGCAACGCGATTGCGTCTAGCGGCATTGCCTTTCTTGATTTGGCTGCTAACCAGCAAATGTTTGCTGCCGCGCTGACCAAAGAACTAATGCCTGCCTACGCAGCTATTGGCCTCAAGCTAGAAGGCATGACCGTACAAAACGTGTCGTTGCCCGAAGAGCTGCAAAAAATCTTGGACCAAAAAATTGGCATGGGCATGGTGGGCAATGATATGGGCAAGTTTATGCAGTACCAAACTGCGCAGTCCATCCCCAAGTTTGCCGAAGGCGCAGGCTCGGGCGGTGGTGGCATTGCAGGTGACGCCATGGGCCTAGGCGCTGGCATGGCCATGGGCCAAGTGCTGGCGCAAAACCTGCAAGCTGGTTTGAGCGGGTCTAACCAATCTGCCGCTCAACCTGCAGCGCCCGTGGGAATCAAACCAGATGACGTGATGGGCATGCTGGAAAAGCTGGGTGAGCTGAAGGCTAAAGGTATTTTGACGGATGAAGAGTTTGGTGCGAAGAAGGCTGAACTTTTGAAGAAGCTGGTGTAGTTTTTTAGGATTTGAATACGGACTGCTGGACGCGAAAAAGAAAATACCAAAATAATTAAAATTGAGAGGGGTAAATTTCTCGATTCAAATTCTATTTTTTTGGTTTTTCTTTTTTGTCTTCTTTCGCGTCCTTCGCGCAACCTCAGCGCAACCTTAGCGCAACCTTAGCGCCCTTCGCGTCCAAAATCCCCTCTCCCCTCCAAAGCCCATAAATAACCTATCCAAATAGTGGCAACTGAACCCCAACAACGCGCTTACCGATCTGCCTGCCCGGGCTGTGGAGCGCCGGTTACTTTTACCTCGCTGGCCAGCACGCACGCAGTGTGCGGGTTTTGCCAAAGCACTATCGTGCGCGAAGGCGATGCGCTGCGCCGCATTGGCAAGATGGCCGAGGTGTTTGATGACTACAGTGCGCTGCAGCTGATGGCGCAGGGCAAGCTGGACAGCGTTAACTTTACCGTTGTAGGCCGCCTGCAGTACAAATACGAAGGCGGCAGCTGGAACGAGTGGCTGGTAGCGCTGGACGATGGCACCAGTGCGTCGCTGTCAGAGGACAACGGCAGCTTTGTGTGGACGCGTGCGCAAGCCAACACACGCGACAACACGCGTGAGTTGCCCAAGCCCGAGCAGTGGATAGTGGGCAACACCGCCGCCATCAACGGCAAGCAGTTCAGCGTAGCGTCGGTGCAAGAGGTAGCGCTGACGGCAGCGCAGGGCGAGCTGCCCAAGCTGCCGCCACTGGGACAAAAATTCTACGTCGTAGAGCTGCGCAGCGCCGAGGCAGAAGTACTGTCTGTTGACTACAGCACAACACCCGCCGGCCTGGCTGTAGGCCGTGCGGTAGACCTAGAGACGCTGCAACTGACGGGCCTGCGCGACTTGGCTAACACCACCGGGCAAGGCGGCAAAGAAGTTGCAGCGCGCCAGTTTAACTGCCCTAATTGCGGCAGCCCGGTCGATGTCAAATTGTCGGGCAGCAAAAGCATTACCTGCGGGGCGTGCAATAGCTTAATTGACCTGAAGCAAGGCATTGGCGGCGACCTAAAACATGCCCAGCAAGACGAGCCAGTTAAGCCGCTGATTGCACTGGGCAGCATCGGCACCTTGCAGGGCAAACAATGGCAAATCGTGGGCTATCAGCACCGCATGGGGCATGAGGTGGGCGACGAGGACGAGAGCTTTGGATGGGGTGAATATTTACTGTTCAACGCCAAAGCGGGATTTATCTTTTTAGTTGACTCTACCGACGGCTGGAGCATTGTTAAACCCGCCACCGGTGCGCCTACCAAACGCGGCACCAATGCCTTTGCCTATCTGGGCACAAACTACACACTGCAGTACAGTTACAAAGCCGAGACCAGCTATGTGGCTGGCGAGTTTTATTGGCAGGTACAGCAAGGCCAAATTACCTTTAACGAAGACTACGCCAGCGGCAAAAGCCTGTTGTCCAGCGAGAAGGCAGGCAAAGAGCTAACCTGGTCGGTAGGCAGCAAGGTAGACCACACTACGGTAGCGGCAGCCTTCAAAATCAAAAACCGTGACGCAGATTTTCAGCGGGCCGACGTCACGCCGTTTGCAGCCACAGGCGTGGGTAGCTTAGGGGTCGTGGGATGGATCATCATCGTTGTGGTGATTGTTATTTTGTTGTCGCTTATGTCGCGTTGTAGCAGTAGCAACTGTGACCCGCAGCGCGAGAACTGCTCTACCAGCCGCAGCAGCGGCGGCAGCTACGGCGGCTTTAGCTCGGGCGGCGGGCATAAGTAAATGTTCAAGTTTTTCTACATCATTTTTACAGGAGCACCATCATGGTAGATTGGTTAAAACCCGGAGCCTTCGCAGGTTCCATCGTCTTCGCGTTGATCGGCGTGGTTATTTTCTGGCTGTGCTTTGTCATCATTGACAAAATCACACCATATAACTTGTGGGATGAAATTGTCGAAAAGCAAAACGTTGCGTTGGCTATGGTGGTTGCGGCAATGTGCCTAGGCATATCTGTCATTGTGGCTGCGGCCATCCATGGCTGAATATTCGGAGAATTGAATGCGGGCTGCCGGACGCTAAGGGCGCTTTAGCGTCCTTCGCGTCCAAAATTTCCCCATCCCCTCAACCTTTCACAATGCAGGTTAAACAACCCATCCCTCCCAGACCCGTTGAGCTAGCGTTGCTGGCCAGTGTGTTTGTGGTGGCCGCGTGTGGGTTGTTGTATGAGCTGGCAGCGGGCGCGATAGCGTCGTATTTGCTGGGCGATTCGATACTGCAGTTTTCCACCATCATTGGCACGTATCTGTTTGCCATGGGCATTGGCTCGTGGCTATCACGTTATTTTGAACGGCAGTTGCCTGCACATTTTTTGCGTATTGAACTGCTGGTGGGGCTTGTAGGTGGTGCGCTGCCAGCTATTTTATTTATAGCTAATGCATATGCACCGCAGAGTTTTCGGGTGTTGTTGTATGGATTGGTAACGCTGGTGGGTATCTTGGTGGGATTGGAGATCCCACTCGTGATGCGGATTCTAAAGCGTAATGTGCAGTTTAAAGATGTTGTCTCTCAGGTGCTGACGTTTGACTATTTGGGTGCGTTGGCTGTCAGCGTGGCGTTTCCGCTGGTGCTGGTGCCGCAGCTAGGTTTAGTGCGCACGGGCTTGTTGTTTGGGCTGTTTAATGTGGCCGTGGCGCTATGGGCGCTGTGGTTGTTTCGCCATGAGCTGCGGGCTGTGAAAAGCCATTTGGTGGCCGCGCTGGCCACGCTAGCTTTGCTAAGTGGTGCGTTTGCAGGAGCTGACCATATTACATCGCTGGCAGAAGACAAGTTTTACCAAGACCGCATTGTGTTTAGCGAAAACTCGCCTTACCAACGTATTGTGGTGACGCACGGGCGGGCAGGGCACAGACTGTTTTTAAACGGTAACTTGCAGTTTGCCCAGCGCGACGAATACCGCTACCACGAGGCCTTGGTACACCCGGTGATGGCGGCGCATGCCGCACCAAAAAAAGTAGCGGTGTTAGGCGGTGGCGATGGCATGGCGGTGCGCGAGATTTTGAAGTACCCC
>JAYWGO010000165.1:0-44367 GCA_043778205.1 Polaromonas sp.
CGGGCACCAGCCCAGGCACCTACACCTACAACTACCAGCTGTGCGTGCTGCCGGCCCAAACGCCCGCAGTGTGCGACAGCGCCACCGCCACCGTGGTGGTGGGCCCGGGCGCAGTAGTACCTACAGTTACCGCAGCCAACGACACACTAGGCACACTCCCAGCAAGTGGTGGCACCACAACCCCAGTGACAGGCAACGACAGCGTCAACATCACAGGCACGAGTACTGCTGCTGTCCTGACCGGTGGTGGTGCTAACGTAAGTATTCCCGTAGCTACCCTCACAGGCTCTCCATCTAGTCCCGGAACCAGTGTGACTTTTAATACGTTGACAGGGCAAATTACTGTGCTGTCTGGCAGCGTACCGGGCACCTATACATTCACGTACCAGTTATGCCTGTTTGCTCCGAACGCAGGGGTGTGCAGCACTGCTACTGCTGTAGTAACGGTTAGCCCTGTAGTGCCTCCAGCATTGACAGATGTAAGTGTTGCAATTACGTTGCCCACTACAGCGGCACCAGGAACCACCGTAACGGGTGTGGTGACTTACACCAACAATACGGCTGTACCGACTACGTTTACCTCGGCGATTACTGTCAATGGCCAGATATCTACAACGGTACAGACGTTGTTGCCCAATGGTAATGTAGTGCTGCCCATTAGTGTATTTGTTGGGCCGAGTGGTGCCAGCGTATCTGCTAGCGCAAGTGGCAGCACCGTGCCGGAAATTACATTAGCCAATAACAATGCAGCAGCATCCATTACGCCTAATTTAACTGACGTAAGTACAACGATTGCGTTGCCCACCAGCGCTGTGGCGGGCACCACTGTAACGGGTATCGTTACATACACCAACCTGACCAATGTGGCCACTACGTTTGTATCTACGGTGGTCGTGAATGGCATCGTGGTAACTACAACACAAACATTGCCACCTAACGGCAGCGTAGCAGTGCCGGTAAGTGTATTCGTGGGCACAGCATCTGCCAACATAACCGCCAGTGCAAGTGCAAGCGCGGTGCCAGAGGTTACTCTGGCTAACAACAATGCGGCGTGGACTATTGCACCTCTCTTCACAGATGTGAGTACGACCCTGGCGATGCCTACAAGTGCTGTTGCCGGAACTACAGTTACAGGAACGGTCACGTATACAAACACTACCAATATAGCAACCACATTCACTTCAGTAGTCACCGTTAATGGTGTTCCAGTAACTAGCATTCAAACGCTGCAGGCTGGCGGCTCTGTATCCTTGCCGGTGAGTGTTTTTGTTGGTACCAACACGGTAAGTGTTTCAGCCAACGCAAGCGGTAGCACAGTCCCCGAAATAACATTGTCTAATAACAGTGCAGTTGCCTCAGTTACACCGTTGTTTACCGACATTGGCACTACGATTACCTTGCCACCTAGCGCGGTAGTGGGAACGACGGTGACTGGTACGGTAACTTACACCAACAATAGCAATGTCCCTGCTGCATTCACATCGACAGTGACGATTAATGGTGCAACCAGCATCACGGTGCAAACTCTGCCAGCTAATGGTGTGATTACAGTACCTGTGACGGTACGTATCGTGAGTACAGGCGCAACGGTGACTGCTGTGGCAAGTGACAGTACGGTGCCAGAAAGTAACTTGTCCAACAATGCAGCCACAGTATTTATTGAACCGATTTTGCCTAACGCCAGGATATCAGGCCGCGTATGGCTAGACACAGACAGCAATAGAACTTATACGACCGGTACAGATCTAGATTTGTCAGGCTGGCGTGTCGAGCTGCTTTTGGGTTCAGAGGTGGTGGGTACTGCAACAACAAGCGCCGATGGTCGTTACAGTATTGGAAATCAAATACCTGCCAGCGGTTATTCCGTGCGGTTTAAAAACCCAAGTGGCCAAATCGTCGTGTCTACACCGTTTAACCAAGGTCCTTTGGCACAAAATGGCCGGGTCACGCAAAACGGCAATCCGTCGTTAGGAACAACTGCGTCGATCTACAGCGGTAGTTCGATCGTGGGCGGTGCTATTGATACTATTGCTTTGTACCAAGGCGACAACACCATAGACCAAAACTTGCCGATTGACCCGAGCGGCATCGTCTACGACGCGATTACACGCTTGCCAGTGGCTGGTGCCATAGTGACCTTAGTCGGCCCTGATGGCAACCCTGTACCAGTCGGTAATCTTTTACAGGGCTCCTCAACGCAGACAACAGATGCAAGCGGCATCTACCAATTTGATATCTTGCCAACCGCACCAAGTGGGCGCTACAGCCTGCAAATCACTCCTCCAAGAGGCTATGTTAGTACGCCTGCAGTACAAGGGGGAGTCGCGCCTGCGGGAGTAGCACCTGGAACTTTAGTATCTAGCGGTACCATAGCCAACGGCGTGTTTACGCCACCAAGCGGTGCCTTTGTATTGATTCAGCCTAACGCGTCACCTCCAAACGTAGGTACTAATGGTGCGGGCGCTATCGGCACTGCAGGTACCCAGTATTTCTTGGCCTTCGAAATCACTACCAACGGTTTGGTTCAGAGCGCGGGTGTGATACATAACCACATACCGCTAGACCCCATCGCTGCAGGCGCATTGTTAGTAACTAAAGTGGGTGATAAGTCAGTAGCTGAAGTGGCGGACTCTGTGCGCTACACCATCCGCATACGCAATACAACAGCCACCACAATTGCCAACGTCAAACTTGAGGATCTGTTGCCTGCTGGCTTCCGCTACATACTGGGCACATCACGCCTGAATGGCAGTGCCACATTGGCAGATCCTGCCGGTGGCGTGGGCCGTGCTTTGACATTTAATATCGGCACCGTTGCGGCCAACACCACGGTAGAGCTTAATTACTTTGTGCGTCTGGGTGTCGGCTCGCAACAAGGTGACGGTGTGAACAGGGCTACCGCAGTATTCTTAGGTGCCAATGGTGCGCCAGTACGGTCTAACACCGCCATATTCAAAGTCAAAGTACAAGGCGGCGTATTCAGTAACGACGGCTGCATTATTGGTAAGGTGTATGTGGATTGTGACGGCTCGTCCACTCAGGGCAATGAAAGTGGCTCACGCGAGCTAGGCATTCCAGGGGTACGTTTGGTCATGTTGGACGGTACTTATGTGATTACCGACAACGAAGGTAAGTACAGCCTCTGCGGTGTCAAGCCACAAACCCATGTCATCAAAGTTGACCGTTCTACTTTGCCCAAAGGTTCACGTTTGCTTCCTTCGTCTAACCGTAATGCCGGTGTGGGTGACAGCATATTCGTGGACATGAAGGGCGGCGAATTGGCCCGCGCAGACTTCATTGAAGGTTCGTGCAGTCCTGAAGTACTAGACCAAGTTAAGGCGCGCCGCGCACAAGGCGGTGTGCTAGCACCTGAAAAAGAGCAGGGCAGCGATTTGAAAATTGACAATCGCCCCTTGGATATTCAGCAGCAAATACTACCTGGTGTGCGGCCCACAGCACCCGCACTGCTATTGGTGCCTGGTGCTGCTAACCCCAATGCAACCCAACCCGGAGGTGCAATCCAATGATGCGATGCACACCACTTTTGATAACCCAGAAAATTGTGCTGAAGAACACGCCTATTGCGATAGCTATTGCCTTAATGCAAAGCCTGGCGTTGGCGCAACCGGCAGCCAATACGACCAGTGCCGATGTAGCCGACGCCAAAAGTCTATTTGAGACCGGTGGACAAGCTAACATTGGTCCTCGGCCATTCAGCTCCTTTTTAGAGCGACTAAGCTCTCCGGTTGAAAAGATCAGTATCCAAGTTGCCGCTGACAATATACTGGCCGATGGCATTACGGGTACTGACGTTAAGGTGCAACTGCTGGATGCCAAAGGCCAGCCTTTAAGAGGCGAGATTGAAGTTACGATTGAAGTCAATGGTGGCGCACGTATTTTGCTGCCCAATCGGTTGACTTCTGAGTCGGGTGCCGACCGCGGCGATGTCGACCGCATTACCCCCGGCGTGCAAGCCAAGGCTAAAGATGGCCTGCTCAGTTTTAAACTGATCGCGCCATACCAACCAGATGCTGTGACTGTGCGCGTGAGCGTGCGCGGCGTAGCCGAGAGCGTGAGTGTGCGCTACGTGCCCGACCTGCGCGACATGATTGCCGTAGGTTTGATCGAAGGCCGTGTTCGCTCAGATAAATTCAACCCGCAATCTATTGTGCCAGTGCGTGAGAACGACGGCTTTGACAACGAGCTGCGTGGTTTTACCAAAGAGTTCAGTGGCGGCAAAAGCAATGTGGGTGCCCGCGTGGCGCTGTACCTTAAGGGCAAGGTCAAAGGCGATTATCTTTTGACCGTGGCCTATGATTCAGACAAAGTAAACGACAAGCAGTTGTTTGAATCGATTGACCCTAATGCGTTTTACCCGGTATACGGCGACTCCAGCCTACGCGGTGCAGACGCGCAAAGCTCAGGCAAGCTGTATGTACGGGTGGACAAAAATCGCAGTTTCCTGCTGTATGGCGACTTCACGACCAGTGATGACAATGCTGCGCGTACTTTAAGCCAATACAAGCGAAGCTTGCCTGGCTTGCGCGGACGCTACGATGAAGGCAATGTGGTGGCCAATGCGTTCATTGCCCGCGAAAGCTTCAAGCAGGTGGTGGACGAATTTGCCGCACGCGGTGTGTCTGGCCCCTACTCAGTGTCTAACCCGAATGGCATTAAAGGTACCGAAAAAATTGAAATTCTGGTGCGCAGCCGCAACCAAACTTCGGTGATTCTTAAGTCCACCACCTTAGTGCGTTCCACTGACTATGAGTTTGAACCGTTTAACGGGCAAATACTGTTTCGCTCGCCTGTGCCTAGCGTGGACGATCAGCTTAACCCTGTGTCGATTCGTATAAGTTATGAGGTCGAACAAGGCGGAGAGCGCTTTACGGTGTACGGTGGTGACGTAAAACTCAAGCTGGCTGACAGCCTAACAGTGGGTGTATCAGCTGCCAAAGACAACAACCCAGCAGCACCTCAAACCATATTGGGTGGTAACCTGGTATCAAGGCTGACCAAAAACACCGAACTGGTGGCAGAAGTCGCACGCTCTAGCAGCACGGTTAACACCACCGCTAACGGGTTTAACACCAATAACAGCGCTAACTTTGCGGGCAAAAGTGGCAACCTCACCGGTACAGCCAGCCGCATAGAAATTCGCCATTCTGATGATGTTTTGCGCGCCAATGCGTTCGTCATGCAGGCAGACAACGACTTTAATAACGCCTCCAGCGGCATCACAGGTGGCAAGCGTGACATAGGCGCTGCGCTGGGCTACAAAGCCACAGAGAGCATTACCATTACGGCAGATGCAAAGCGTGCACAAGACCGCATTGTAGGTAGCAAAAACGATGCGGCTTCGTTGGCCGGTGATTTGAAATTGACAGACCGCCTTAGCATCGGAACTGGTGTACGCTATGTGCAGCAAAACGCGGCCAGCTTAGTGCAGCAAACAGCCTCTAACTGCCTGAATACGGGCTCGGCGGCCTACAACGGGTCGGTCACGGGCTACAACACCGGCTTTGGTATTAACCAAGTGGGTAACCAGCAAATTGACCCTGCTACGGGATTGCCCGTAATTTGCAACCCGGCACTTAACTCACCGTCGGTCCTACCGTCCACGCCCGCCGCGTCGACCACCACTGCCACTGACATTGACAGAAAAGCCATTTTTGCTCGGGCCAGCTATAAAGTTACTGACAACTTGACCGCTGAAGCGGAGTTGCAACGCATTACAGGCACCGACCCTGATAATACCATCAAACTGGGTGCTAAGTACGCAGCCACTGAAGCGGTGAGTTTGTCGGGTGAATACCAGCGCGAGTTAAGCGGCGACAACGCTAACAACTTGTACCGCTTTGGCGCAGACTGGCGCGTGGCAGATAAAACACGCGTCTACTCACGCTACGAATACAACCACCAGTACGGCGGCACCTACGGTTTAGGTACCGGCCCGCTGACCCGTGCCTTTGCGTTGGGCGTAGATACCCAGTACATGCAAGATGGCAACCTGTACAGCGAATACCGCTTGGCTGATGGAAGTTCAGGTAAGTCGGTGCAAAACGCTATCGGTCTGCGTAACGGCTGGAATGTGGCCGAGGGTTTGCGTTTGGTCACCAACGTTGAGCGCCTCATCAGCAGCGCAGGCAACAGCACATCACTAGGCGTGGGCGCTGAATACACCGCTAGCGAGATGTGGAAAGGCTCTGGCCGCGTGGAATGGCGCGCAGACGCTACCAATACCAACTGGCTGCTCACAGCAGGCCTTAACCGCAAGCTTGACCGCAACTGGACTTTTGTAGGCCGTGAATACTTTAACCTGATAAACCCCAAGAGCGGCGCTACAGACACACGGCAAAACCGCCTGCAGCTAGGCTTTGCCTACCGGCCTGTTGACAACAATAAGTTCGATGCGTTGGGTCTGTTTGAGCGCAAGAGCGAAGACGGCGCTGACAAAATCAACGCTACCAACATCGTCAGCCTGCGGGCTAACTACCATCCCACGCGCCCATGGTTTATATCAGGCCGTTTTGCGGCCAAGCAAGTTAAAGAAACCTTGCAAGGCACGGTGGACGATTCTTACCGCGCTTCGCTGTTGGGTGCACGTATCACCTACGACGTTACCAACCGTTGGTCTGTGGGCGGCATGACCACTGCTTTGGTCGGTCAAGGCGGTACGCGCCAGTATGCCTATGGTTTAGAAGTAGGCTACACCTTGGTAGACAACCTGCTGGTCACCCTGGGCTACAACTGGCGCGGCTTCAGAGACGATGATTTAACTGGCAGCAATTACACCAACCGCGGTTGGGTACTGGGCATGCGTTACAAGTTTGATGAAGACCTGTTCAAAGCGGGCGATGCCAAGGTGAACCGTGCGCTTAGCCCTACTGCCACCCCTGCTATCGGTACCGGTGCGGCACCGGCCCAACCATGATGAGGTTCGCTATGCGACGACTATGTACTTTGATTTTGATGCTACTGCCCTTGGCACTGGCAGGTTGCGCATCCAGCCGCATGGCCAACGATGCACCCGGCACGGCTGCGCAAGCAACGGGCTTAACGGCGCAACAAGACCGCGTTACTGACACCAAAGTGCTGGCCGACCGCAAAAATATGGAGGTTTTGCAGCAACGCCTGCGCGCCTTGAACGAGGCAGGCGTGCCGCAAAACAACTATGCATTGGCCAAAGCCCAGTGCTGGCTAGACACAGCCAAGACCCAGTACCACGAGAACGACCGCACCGGCTATATTGAAGAGTCGATGACCGAGTCGGGCAATATTATTCAAGCACTTGAGGCTAACAAAGCCGCTAAAGTAGGCTTTGAAACCCCTATGGTAGGGCGCAGCACCCGCTTGCGTGATGACCTGTGGGTAGAAATTTCTAAACTCAAAGGCAATGAAGCTACGTTGGCTTGCAACGCACGCACAGTGGCTTGCGCTGAGATTCGCCTAGTGCGCGCAGGCCACGCCGAAGAGCAAACCGGCTGGCGCGCCGCCACCCCTCACATCATGATGGCCGAAGACGGCCTGCGCCGTGCGGGCTTAGAAGCGGCGGCATGCAACACCCCCGTGGTGGCACGTGCAATACCCGTTGCGCCAGTAGCTGCTGCCTCAGTAGCTGCTGCCCCAGTGCCAGCAGCATCCGCTGCAGCTGCGCCTGTAGCTCCAGGCTTAACCAAAGAGACGTTTGTGGTGCTGGGCGATGCCTTATTTAAATTTGACAAATCAAGCCGCGCCCATATGCTGCCTGGTGGCTTGCAGCGCCTAGGTACCATCGCCCAGCGTTTGAAAAGCTACCAGTCCATTGCCACGCTCAGCGTGGTGGGCCATACCGACCGTTTGGGTTCTAACAGCTACAACGATCCGTTGTCTGCCCGCCGTGCCAGCACCGTGCAAGGTGCGCTTGAGTCGATGGGTGTAAAAGCCAGCAAAACGAGTGCCACAGGCCGCGGCAAGAACGACCCTGTGACCACAGGCTGCAGCGACAAATTGCCCCGCGCCAAGCTTATCGAGTGCCTGCAACCTGACCGCCGCGTGACAATCGAGGTGACAGGCGTAGTGAAGTAATTGGTTGGATGGTGCGCGCAAAGCTAAGCAATAAACTTAGCTAAACCCATCAAACCAAACCAAGCCAACCGGGCAAACCAACCGCCAGCCTACGCGTCTGGCAGCACCGCAGTCACTTCAATCTCTACCTTCGCGCGGGCCTCCATCAGGCCAGAGACTTCTACACAGGTCATCGCAGGAAAGTGCTTGCCTATGACGGCCCGGTACACCGCGCCCAGCTCTTTGAGCCGGTGGTTGTATTCCACGCGGTCTACCACATACCACGTCATGCGTACCATGTGTTCAGGGCCTGCATGGGCTTGGTTCAAAATGGCAACGATGTTGCGCAGCGTTTGGGTGCACTGGTCGATAAAGTCGTCGCTTTCAAACTGCTGCTGCGCGTTCCAGCCTATTTGGCCCCCAACAAAAATATGCGTGCCGCGTGCGGCTATACCATTGGCATAGCCTTTAGGGGGTGTCCAATTGGGTGGCTGTAGGCGTTGTAGCATATTGACTGTTTTTTTAACTGCTGGCTGTGCAAAGCTAGGGTAGTTTAAACCGTGGGTGTGCGTAGCTTAAAGCGCTGCAGTTTGCCGGTCTCAGTGCGCGGCAGTGCGGCTAAAAACACAATCTCGCGTGGGTATTTATACGGTGCTAGTTGGGCTTTGACGTGGTCTTGCAGATGCTTGACCAGTGCAATGTCTCCGCTGTAGCCAGCGCGAAGTACGCAATACGCTTTGACGATCATGCCGCGCTCCGCATCACTTTGGCCCACCACGCCGCATTCGGCAACGGCGGGGTGTTTGAGCAGGCAGTCTTCTACCTCGGGGCCGCCAATGTTGTAGCCCGCGCTGATGATCATATCGTCGGCCCGGGCTTGGTAAAAAAAGTAACCATCTTCGTCTTGCAAAAATGCGTCGCCGGGGTAGTTCCAGCCATTTTTTACGTAGTTGGTTTGGCGGGCATCGCCCAAATATTTGCAGCTGGTGGGGCCGATCACCGCCAGCTTGCCTACCGTGCCGCGTGCTACCTCGTTGCCATCGTCGTCCACCACTTTGGCGGTGTAGCCGGGCACTACCTTGCCTATGGGCGTGCCGGGGTGGCCTAGGTGCTGCAGGCTGCCGCGCCGGGCGCTGGCCTGTGCGCCGGGAGAAGATATGAAAATGTGGAACATCTCCGTGGCCCCAATGCCGTCCAGCAGGTGCAGGCCGGTGGCTTGGTGCCACAGCAGGCGGGTGGCGTCGGGCAGGCCTTCGCCTGCGCTCACGCTGGTGCGCAGGCTAGGGACACCTTGGGCCTGCGCGCTGGCGGCCATTTGGCGGTAAAACGTGGGTGCCGTGTAGCTGATGGTGGCGCGCACGGCGTTGATGGTGTCCACCAAGCTTTGCGGTGTGTAGGGCGCAGCTGGGAAGTACACCGAGCAACCCGCCCACATGGGAAACAGCAGCAGCCCACCCAAGCCAAACGTAAACGCCAGCGGCGGTGAGCCCACCACGATGTCGCTGGGCACAGCGCACAGCACATGGCGTGGCCAGGCTTCACAGGCTGCTAGCAGGTCGCGGTGGGTGTGCACAGCGGCCTTGGGTTGGCCCGTGGTGCCCGAGGTAAAAGCCATCATGGCAATGTCGTCTGCAGCGGTGGGGCAGGCTGTGAAGCTGCCGCTTTTTTGCGCGGCGCGGGCCTCTAGGCTGGTGGCGTGTACGCTGTGTTCGACTAAGGTGCTGCTGGGCTTAGCTGCCTCAGTTGACTCAGTTGACTCAGTTGGCACAGTTGGCACAGTCGATATAACGGGGTTGGGTGACTTATCTGCTGCATCTGCTGCGAGGGTGGCCGCGCTCAGCTCCACCGCATTAAATGGCACTACCGTGCGTAGCACTGGGTGCTGGGCTTGGGCCAAGGCCAGTTCAGCCAGCAGCCCCGCGTCGCACAAGGCCACGTTAGGTTGGGCTTTGGCGATGATCTCTCCCAGCTCTTTGGCCCGCAGCAGCGGCATGCTGGCCACCGCGACCAAGCCGGCTTTGACCACCGCCAGCCAGGCCACTGCCATGCCTATCGAATTGCCGCCGCGCAGCAGCACCCGGTTGCCTGGCAGCAAGTGCAGGTCTTCAATCAGCACCTGGGCTGTGCGGTCAACTTGGGCCTGCACTTGGGCGTAGGTCAGGGTGGTACCGGCACTGCGCAGCAGCGGGGCGTGCGCCCAGCCTTTGTGGCTGACAGCGTGGTCCAGCAGCTGGGCTACTGCATTGGCTTGGGCCGCAATCTGCAGCTCGGGCAAGTCGTAGCGCAGCTGGGCGCGCTGGGCGGGTGGCGGCAGCCGGTCGTGCACAAAGCGGTCGGTTTGCGCGGAGGGGCAAGCACAAGCAGAGGCAGCAGAGGCAGAGGTAGCACTCATACCGTGCCTGCTAAAACAGACTTGCCCAAGATCAACTGCTGCACCTCGGTGGCACCTTCGTAAATGCGCAGCGCGCGAATGTCGCGGTACAGTCTCTCGACCCGGCTGCCTACTTTGACCCCCATGCCGCCGTGCATTTGCAGCGCCATGTCAATGACTTTGCTGGCGTTCTCGGTGGCGGTCATTTTGGCGGCGGCTGCCGCTGCCGTGTACTGCGCCCGGCTGGCCGTGCCTGCGGGCAAGGCCACGTCGCGCATCCATGCGGCGCGGTAGGTTAGCAGGGCGGCAGCGTCGATCAAGGCCACCATCTCGCCCAGCTTGGCCTGGGTCAGTTGAAAGTCGGCCAGCTGCTTGCCAAACATGCTGCGCTGCTGGGCGTAGTGCACGGCCTCTACCAGCGCGCGGCGGGCAAAGCCCAGCGCGGCAGCGGCCACCGATGCGCGGAAAATGTCCAGCGTTTGCATGGCCAGCTTAAAGCCTGCGTTTTCCTCGCCTAGCAGTTGGCCAGCGCTGACGCGGCAGCGGTCAAACTGCAAGGTGGCCAGTGGGTGCGGTGCCATTACCGCAATGTGTTCGCTGGCATCTAAGCCTGGCGTGTTGGCATCCACCACCATGGCGCTGATGCCGCGTGTGCCCAGCGCAGCATCAGTCTTGGCAAAGACCACATAAAAATCTGCAATACCGCCATTGCTGATCCAGGTCTTGGTGCCTGATATTTCATAGCCAAATTGGCCTCTGGCCCAAGGAAATGCTGCACGGGTAGCTATGGTAGTAATAGCAGCTACGTCACTGCCTGCCTCGGGTTCTGACAGCGCAAAAGCGGCTATTTTGTCACCCCGCGCCACGGCGGGCAGGTAGGCGGCCTGCAGCGCAGGGCTGCCTGCCTGCGTGATGGCCCCGCTGCCCAAGCCCTGCATGGCAAAGGCGAAATCGGCCAGTGGCGAATGAAAAGCCAGGTTCTCGCGCAAGATAACTAGCGCGCGAGAGTCCAGCTGGGCCAGTGCGCCGCCGTGCTCAGCGCTTACACAGTAGCGCAGCCAGCCGTGGGCCCCCAGGCGCTTAACCCATTGCTGGCAGGCAGCGCGGTCGTCGTGCTCGTCGATCGGTTCTTGGGCTTGCTGGTGGGGCAGCCAGTCGGCCAGCCGCTGGGCGATATCAGCATGCAGTGGGTCAAAAAAAGGCAGCGACAGGTGGGCCGTGCTGGCGCGCGGGGTGCTGGGCATGTCAGTCCCCTTGAAACACGGGTGTTTGCTTGGCGGCAAAGGCCGCGTAGGCACGCTTAAAGTCCTGCGTTTGCATGCAAATAGCCTGGGCCTGGGCTTCGGCCTCTATAGCCTGGTCAATCGCCATGGCCCACTCTTGGTGCAGCATGGTTTTGGTCATGCTGTGGGCAAAGCTGGGGCCATCGGCCAGGCTTTGCGCCAGCTGTGTGGCCTGCGCCAGCAGGTCAGCGCTGTCATGCAAGGCATTAAAAAACCCCCATTGCAAGCCTTCTTGGGCACCCATGGCGCGGCCGGTAAACAGCAGCTCTGCCGCGCGGCCTTGGCCTATCAGGCGCGGCAGCAGGGCGCAGGCCCCCATGTCGGCCCCGGCCAAGCCCACGCGGGTGAACAAAAAGGCAGTTTTGGCCAACGGCGTGCCCAGGCGCAGGTCGGCCGCCAGCGCCAGCATGGCCCCTGCGCCTGCGCAAATACCGTCCACCGCAGCCACCACCGGCTGCGGGCAGGCCTTGATGGCTTTAACCAAGTCGCCCGTCATGCGGGTGAACTCCAGCAGCTCGGGCATCTGCATGGTGGTCAATGGGCCAATGATCTCGTGCACATCGCCGCCGCTGCAAAAGTTGCCGCCTGCCCCTGCCAGCACCACTGCTTTCACGTCGGTGGCGTAGCGCAGCGCGTTAAACAGGTCGCGCAGCTCAGCGTAGCTGGCAAAAGTGAGGGGGTTTTTACGCTCTGGGCGGTTCAGGGTGATGGTGGCTACAGCGCTGTGAAAGGTGTAAGCAAAGTGCGTGGCCACATACGCGGCCTGCGGCGCAAACTGGCTGTGCATTGGGTTGCTGGGGGCAATATAGTGCTTCACAGGGCAGCCTCCAAACTGTCAATCTCCAGGGCATGGGCGCTGTCTTTGACGCGGCCCAGCAGCTGGTGCAGGGTGGCCATGTCGTGGCCAGACAGGCTGGCAAAGGCCTGCGTTATCCAGGCGCTGTGGGCGCGCGCCATGTCGGCAAAACTGGCCCGCCCGGCCTCTGTTAGGCATACCAAGAAGGCGCGCCGGTCACCTGCCACCGCCAAGCGTTCTACCAAGCCTTCGGCCACCAGCTGGTCGGTAATGCCGGTGACGTTACCGCCCGTGACCATCATGCGGCGCGACAGCTCGTTCATCTTCAAACCCTCAGGCGCGCGGTCTAGCTGGGCCAGCAAATCAAAACGCGGCAGGGTGGTGTCAAACTGGTTGCGCAGGGCGCTGCGCACTTCGCGTTCGACCAGTTGCGTGCAGGTTAGCATGCGCAGCCACAGGCGCAGCGGCTGGGCGGGGTCAGTGTCAGGTGGGGTTTCTTGCCGCATGGGTGGACTCTCTTGTGGGTATTAATTACTATAAATTTAATAGCTGCTTGTGCAGCATTTCCTTGGGCCTAAGGCGGTTTTCATTAAGATTTAGCCACTTTGGCAAGCTCGCGGTACAGCTGGTCGCGCCCGCTTTCATACGGCTGGGGCCACACTACATCGCGGCTTTGCAGCTTGGCGGCTTCGTGCAGCGTCCAGGCTGGGTTGGCCAAGTGCGGGCGGGCAATGGCGCACAGGTCGGCGCGGCCTGCGGCAATGATGCTGTTGGCATGGTCGGCCTCGCTGATGGCCCCTACCGCCATGGTGCAAATGCCCACCTCGTTGCGAATACGGTCGGCAAACGGGGTTTGGTACATGCGGCCGTACACCGGCTGGGCCGCGCGGGTGGTTTGCCCGCTGGACACGTCGATCACATCGGCCCCAGCCGCCTTGAACAATTGCGCCATGGCCACTGCATCGTCAGCGGTGTTGCCGCCGGGTGCCCAGTCGTGGGCTGAGATGCGCACGCACATCGGCCTGTCCACCGGCCACACGGCGCGCACGGCGCTAAACACTTCTAGTGGGTAGCGGCAGCGGTTGGCCAGGCTGCCGCCGTAGCCGTCGGTGCGCAGGTTGGTCAGCGGGCAGATAAAGCTGGACAGCAAATAGCCGTGGGCGCAGTGCAGTTCCAGCCAGTCCACACCGGCCTGGGCGGCGCGCTGGGCGCTGGCCACAAAGGCGGCGGTCAGCGCGTCCATGTCGGCGCGGGTCATTGCGCGCGGGGTTTGGTTTTGCGGCCCGTAGGCCAGGGCGCTGGCGGCCATGAGCGGCCAGTTGGGTGGGCTGCTGGCGTTGGGGTTGACATTGCTGCGTTCTGCGGGGCCGTTGGAAGCACTGGGCAAGGGCTCGTCGGCGGCTTGCCAGCCCAGCTGGGTGGAGCCCTTGGGGCCGCTGTGACCCAGCTGCAGGCCCAGCTTGGCGGCGCTGCTGTGCACAAAATGCACCACCCGCGCCAGCGCGGCCTGCTGGGCATCGTTTTCTAGCACCGTGCAGCCGGGGGTAATGCGCCCGTCCATGGTGGGCGAGGTCATCTCCACCATCACCAGCGCCGCCCCGCCCAGCGCACGCGCGCCCAGGTGCACCAGGTGAAAGTCTTGCATCACGCCGTCTACCGCGCTGTAGGTGGCCATGGGCGAGACGACAATGCGGTTTTTCAGCGTGACACCGCGCACCGTCAGGGGTGTGAGCATGGGCAGCACGGCGCGCGATTTTTTCTGCACTGGCTGAACGGCGCTTGCCGGTTCTACAGCGGAACCGGTGGGCGCATTGCCATGCAACCATGCCTCGTAGCCTTGCAGCCAAGCGGCATCGCGCACGCGCAGATTCTCGTGGCTGATGCGCTGGCTGCGGGTAAGCAGGCTGTAGTAAAACTGCTCGGCCTGCATGCTGCTGTAGCGCTCTACGTTTTCAAACCATTCGGTTGAATTGCGCGCTGCATTTTGAATTTTCAGCACCTCTACGCTACGCCGCGCCTCGTAGGCTTGCAGCACTTGGTCCATCTCTTCGCTATTAAAATAGTAGCTACTTGAGCATGATTTCCTTGGGCTAGGGGGCTGTTTTGCTTGAAAATGCTGTTCAAACTCATGGGCCAGGTCAATCGCATCTTCCAGCGCCAGCTTGGTGCCTGAGCCGATAGAAAAATGCGCGGTGTGGGCTGCATCACCCATCAGCACAATGGGCACCTGCCGCTGGCTTGCACCTGCGCCCACCCCTTGGGTAACTGTAATGCGGTGCACCCAGTGTTTGCACACCACGCGCGGAAAGCGGATCCAGTTGGCCGAGCCGCGCAGGTGGGCGGCATTGGTCATCAGGCTGTGGCCGCCTAAATACTTGGCAAAGAGTTGCTCGCAAAACGCAGTGGCCGCGCCTTGGTCCATTGCGTCCAGGCCGTGGGCCTGCCACACCGCTTCAGGGGTTTCTACAATGAAAGTAGAGGTGTCTTCGTTGAATTTGTAGGCATGCACCGCAAACCAGCCGTGCTCGGTGCGCTCAAAGCAAAAGGTGAAAGCGTCAAAGGTTTTTTTGGTGCCTAGCCAGACAAAACGGCAGGCACGCAGGTCAATATCAGGCTCAAACGTTGCGGCGTACTTGGTGCGTACTTTGCTGTTTAAGCCGTCGCCTGCAATCACAAGGTCTGCGCTGTAGTGGGCGGCCAAGGCCTGGTCGTCGTCTACATCCACTTCAAACACCAGCTCCACGCCCAGCTGTTGGCAGCGTTCTTGCAAAATATTGAGCAAATGCTTGCGCCCAATACCGCAAAAACCGTGGCCGCTAGAGCGCACGGCAGTGCCTTTGAAAAATACCTCAATGTCGTCCCAGTGGTTCAGCGCGTCGCCAATGCGCTTTGCAGTCACCGGGTCGGCGGTGCGCAGGTTGCCCAGGGTTTGGTCGCTCAGCACCACGCCCCAGCCAAAAGTGTCAAAGGGCTTGTTGCGCTCTACCACCACCATGCGCGCGCTTGGCTGCTGCTGCTTCATCAGCAGAGCAAAGTACAAACCTGCGGGCCCACCGCCGATGCATAAAATGTTCATGTAATTACTTTACACTTAAACTATTTACGGGTCAATATAAATTCTTTAGGGCCGTGGCCAACCAGTCTGGTGTGTACCAAAGTAACTTAAGTGCAAAAAATTTGCCCCAGTGCCTTGGCACTTGCCTACAATGTCACGCAATGCAATTGTTTTTACCAAAATTAAGGCTTTAAGTTTATGGGCTGGCTTTCTAATTTCCTCAAAGACGCTAACAACGCTGACGTTCCGTCGCCCAACACAGGCTTTCATGACCAAGAAGGCCATCCCGTGCCCATCAGTTTAGAAGCCTCTAACCTGCGCGCAGCCCGCGAACTGGTGCACAACGCCGCCACAGAAACCGCTAACGTGTATGGCCTGCCGCAGCACTGGCTGTCGTTTGAAGTGGTGACAATTTCGGACGCAGAAAAGGCCTACTTTCAGCTGCAAGTGTTCATGAACCACTGGGACGAGTACTTGGCGGCGCACAGCTACGCGTTTGAACGCGCGGTCATCAAGCGCATACGCGAAGAGAATGTTGATGTAGGCCGCGCAGTGCGTGCCGTACTGTGGCGCGTAGGTGCCGATGCTGGTTGCCCGTATGACGACATGCCCGAACCACAGGCCTGGGGGGCAGACGCCATCAAAGACCGCGGCATGGTGCGCGACAGAATTAACCGCGAACTCTACGCGCTGACCACCCCGGCCTCGGGCGCTAAGCTGGGCACGCCAGCGGGTGCCAGAGTACCGGCCATGATGCCCATGAGTGCCGACGAAGCCGCGCGTGCCGACCAAGCGGCCCGCGCTGGCAACAGCACCTTGCCAGACGGCGGCAGCATTGTGTCGATAGGGGCCACAGCAGGCGGCGCGCCGTCTGACAACCCAGAGTTCAGCGACACCCATCCGTCTAGCGCCTACGGCTTTGAATCCACCGTGTCTACCGACCCCGCAGCGCCAGCCAAAGCAAGACAATAAAAGCCACGATGCTGTACAAATTCAAGTCCAAAGCCGCCGGTGACCTCATCATGCTAGAGGTCAATGGTCGCCGCGTGCTGCAGATCATTGGCAAAGACGCAGGGCCGGCAGGCATTATTTTGCCCGAGCAAATGGCCGCTGCTGTAGAAGCTTTGCAGGCCGCCATGGCCCTAGAAGAAGCTGAGCAACGCGCCAGCATCGACCAAGCCAAGGCCAAAGGCCAAATACCGCCGCACTTTGACGTGGTTAACCTGCGCAAACGCGCCAGCCCGTTTATTGAGATGCTGCAGCGCTGCACCAAAGAAGATGCCAGCGTGACCTGGGGTACTTAAAAAGCACCTTTGCCGTTGCGTTAGTCCACCTTAGCCCCCGAGGCCTTCACCACCAGCGCCCATTTGGCTATCTCAGCGTCAATCATCTTGGCAAACTCCGCTGGCGTTCCTCCGCCGGGCACAGCACCTTGGGCTAAGAGCTTTTCTTTGATCTCTGGCTTGGCAAACGACTTGGCCACCTCAAGTTGCAACCGGTTCACAATATCTGGCGCGGTACCTGCAGGGGCCAGCAGGCCAAACCAGCTGCTAGCCTCGTAGCCTGCCAGCGCAGGGCCACCGGCCTGCTCTACGGTAGGTGCGTCAGGCAGCGCAGCCGAGCGCTGGCTGCTGGTTACAGCCAGTGCTTTAAGCTTGCCCGCTTTAATCTGCGGCATGGCGCTGGGCAGGTTGTCAAACATCACGTCCATGTTGCCTCCCAGCAGGTCTAGCAGCGCCGGGCCAGAGCCCCGGTACGGAAAGTGCACCATGTAGGTTCCGCTCATGCTTTTAAACAGCTCACCGGCCAGGTGAATCGACGTGCCGTTGCCGCTGGAGGCCATGTTCAGTTTGCCGGGGTTGGCTTTGGCGTAGCGCAGAAAATCTGCCACGTTGTTGATGCCCAGTTTTTGCGCTTTCTCGGCGTTCATCACCATCACGTTGGGCACGCCTGCTACTAGGGTAATGGGGGCAAAGCTTTTTACGGGGTCAAACGGCAGGCTAGGGTACAGCGCTTTGTTAATGCCGTGGGTACCTACGGTGCCCATCAGCAAGGTGTAGCCGTCGCCAGCTGCCTTGGCCACCGCGTCAGCGCCCAGGTTGCCACCCGCACCAGCCCGGTTTTCTACTACAAAGCTTTGGCCAAAAGCCTTAGACAGCTCGGGTGCCAGCGCGCGGGCCAAAATGTCGGTGGTGCCACCCGGTGCAAACGGCACCACAATGCGCACCGGTTTGGTGGGCCAGGCGGTTTGCGCCAGGGCACTGAAGGAAAACAAGCACACTATTAAAAACATAGCTGCTCGTGCCGCATTTACTTGGGCGATAGGGTGATTTGTCTTAAAAAACGGCATGGAATGGTCTCCTTCTAGTAGTGGGTGCCATCTTACGGCGAAAGCTGGTTTGGTGGTTGCGCTGGAAGTGACTTTGGTCTTGAAAGTTTGAGGTGGTTGGTTCCGGGCGAGATAGCGGTTGCAAACCGCCCTCTCAACTGGTCACACCAGAAATCGGTCAATTTGCAACCGCTATCTCGCCTCCCGACAATGGTGGTGTGCAACCGTGCAACCGTGCACACGAGACCACGCAAAAACCCATGCCAAC
This sequence comes from Polaromonas sp., assembly GCA_043778205.1. Lineage (GTDB taxonomy): Bacteria > Pseudomonadota > Gammaproteobacteria > Burkholderiales > Burkholderiaceae_C > JAAFIP01. The sequence continues at coordinate 18,149 of JAYWGO010000165.1, forward strand.
CATTCACCTAAGCTAACGAGATAAAACTGGCGAAACCAAACTTACCCGAAAGACCAAGCAAAAACAACTAAAAAAGCCCATAAAAAAACCTCCCGAAGGCGGTTCTTGCAACGGCGCATTGAGGCCTTAGTCCGCATACACGCCAGCAGCCTTGATCACAGGGCTCCACTTGGCGATCTCGGCCATCACATACTTTTTGTGCTCTGCAGGGTCCACGCGGTTGTCGTTTACCACCACAGCGCCCAAGCCCTCTTGCTTCTTGACGAACTCTGGGTCTTTGAGGGCTGCTTTCAGCGCATCGTTAAGCTTCTTTTGTATGTCCACAGACGTACCTTTAGGGGCATACAAACCATGCCAAATGCTCACTTCCAGGCCTTTAAAACCAGCTTCTTGCAGCGTTGGCAGGTCTTTCAGTACAGGGGTGTTAACACGCTTGGCCGTAGTGATGGCATAGGCTTTGACTTTTTTGCCTTCAATTTGCGAGGTGGTAGACGTGGTTTGGTCGCACATCAAATCAATTTGGCCACCAATCAAATCTACCATCGCCGGGGCCGTGCCTTTGTAGGGCACGGTGGTCATGTCAATTTTCATGGCGTTTTGCAGCATCAAGCCGCACAGGTGCGAGGCCGAGCCAATGCCTGCATTGCCGATGTTAATTTTGCCTTTATTGGCATTGGCCCAGGTGCTGAGTTCGCTAAAGTTGTTTGCCGCCATGGTGGGCCGCGCTACCAGCGTCATCGGCACTTCGTTGACCATGCCAAGGTATTCAAAATCGCTCTCCACCTTGAACGGAATGGTGCGCAGCAGCACGGGCATAGTGGCCATGCCAATATGGTGTAGCAACAGGCTGTGGCCGTCTGGTGTGGCCTTGGCAATTTTGTTGGCACCGATCGAGCCAGACGCACCGGCCACGTTTTCTACCACTACGCTGGCACCGCCCAGCGACTTGCTCAGTGCCACCGCCAGGTCGCGGGCCACACGGTCGGTGGGGCCGCCAGCAGCAAAAGGCACTACCAAAGTAATGGCTTTGTCTTTCACCGGGTAGTCGTTGGCCATGGCAACACCTGCCGTAGACCATGCCGCCATGGCGGCCAAGCTAATCAAACTCCAACGTCGCATTTGCATGAAAAACTCCAAATAAAGATAAAGCAACTATAGCGCCCACGCACCCCAATGCCATAACGGTAAACACGTAGAACCAGACGACACGCACCCGTAAAAACCCCTACGCTGTCAAGCACTTAGGGCTTATTGCCAAACGCTATGAGCATGTAATTTCTTTGTATTGGACGCGCACCACGCGCTTGGCTACAGTGCAGGCTATGAAATTACAGCCTTATTCTGCTGCGGCTAGCATGGCGCGCAAATGTCTCACTGCGGTGCGCAGTTGCTGTGCTGCAGCACGCAGGTCTTTCCATGCGCTGCGAGCGGTAGCGGTGGCCAGCGTAGCCGCTGTGGTCGCTACAGTCACTGCGGGCGTGCTGCTCGTCGCGCCTGCGCTGGCGGGCGGGCACAGCGCTGTGTCGGCCGATGCCGCAGCCCGCGCGCTGGCGCAAGGTGCCATGGTGGTGGACGTGCGCAGCCCAAATGCCTTTGCCGCCGGCCATGTGCCCGGTGCGGTGCGCTTGCCCGTTGAAGCCGCTGCGCTCAACTTGGCCGAACTGGAGCGCATGCTGTCAGCCACTGGCGTGGACCTGTCGCGCACCGTGCTGGTGGTGGGCGAGCCGGGCGACGCAAACGCCCAAGCACTGTGGGCCACCCTGCAAACCTACGCCACAGGCCGCGTGCTGTGGCTGGTGGGCGGCACCACCGAGTGGCAAATGACAGGGCGTACTTTAAACACCGACGTGGTTGCCACCAAAGCAGTACCGCAGCGTTTGGTGGCTTTGCATCCAGCGCCTGCCGGTGTGCGGATGGCGGGGCACAGCGTGCGTGAGGCTGGTGTGCCCCGGGCAGATGCGATAGCTGCGCTGAGGTAAGTTACTTTGTGCCGGGCCTGTTTGTGCAAAACGGCTAGGTTGGTTGGATTCATGTCGCTTGGGCATGTATGTCTAGGCGCTGGTTTGGTTGGTGCCGGGTGAGATAGCGGTTGCAAACCACCCTCTCAACTGGAGTACCAGAAATCGGTCGGTTTGCAACCGCTATCTCGCCTCGCTACCACGGTAGTGCGCAACCAGTATTGAACACTAAGGTTTGCCGGAGACTACCGGTAGCGAGCATTGGTCATCGCACACGGTTGGGTGTTTGCCGACCGACCGATTTCTGGTATGCCCAGTATGAGGGCGGTCGGCAAACACCCAACCGTGCCTACGAGACCACGCTAGAAACAAGCCTTGGAGCACTACAACACTGTGACGAACATAGAAATCAAGGTTTCCAAAGCGTTTTAGCCCTATGACCCAAGGAAATGCTAAACAGTTAGCTATTAAATCAATAGTAACTTACTTGTAACTCCGCGCATCCTCAATCACCTTGCCATCGTTCGGCAGGCTGCCAATGTCCAGCAGCTGCACATCGCCCCGCAGCTTGGTTACATCGCGTATCGCGTCGGCCAGCTTGGTTTGCAGCGCGTCTGACTGCAGCGCAGTTTCAACCTTCAGCAGCATCGCATCGTTGGCCATCTCGCCGCTCACCACCAAGCGCGCTTTGGCTACTTCGGGGAAGCGTTTGGTAATTTCGGCTACCTGGGCTGCATGCACAAACATGCCGCGAATTTTGGTGGTTTGGTCGGCCCGGCCCATCCAGCCTTTGATGCGCGTGTTGGTGCGGCCGGTGGGGCAGTGGCCGGGCAGCACCGCGGTGAGGTCGCCGGTGCCAAAGCGAATTAGTGGGTAGGTAGGGTTCAGCGTGGTCACTACCAGTTCGCCTACTTCGCCTTCTACAACGGGGTCACCCGTACCGGGGCGCACAATTTCCATCACCACGCCTTCGTCCAGCACCAAGCCTTCTCGGGCCGAGGTTTCGTAGGCAATCGAGCCTACGTCGGCGGTGGCAAAACACTGGTACACGTTCACGCCGCGCTGGCTGAACCAGTCGCGCAGGCTGGGCGGAAAGGCCTCGCCGCCCACCATGGCCTTGGTGACGGTGGGCAGGGCGATGCCCATATCGAGTGCTTTTTCTAAAATGATTTTCAAGAAACTGGGCGTGCCAATATAGCCTGCGGGTTTAAGCTCGGCCATGGCCTGCACTTGCTGCTCGGTTTGCCCAGTGCCTGCAGGAAACACGCTGCAGCCCAGGGCTTGCGCGCCGGTTTCCATCATCGAGCCCGCGGGTACAAAGTGGTAGCTAAAGCTGTTGTGCACCAGCTCGCCGCTGCGAAAACCTGCCGAGTAAATGGCGCGGGCCATGCGCCAGTAGTCGCGGCTGGTGCCTTCGGGTTCGTAGATGGGGCCGGGGCTGGCAAACACGCGCGGCATGCGCGGGCCGTAGCCCACGGCGCTAAAGCCACCGAACACGCCGCTGCCTTGCTCGCGTGCTGCTTTTTGCTGCGCGTGCAGCTCGCCTTTGCGCGTCACAGGCAGCGTGGCCAGCGCCGCGCGGGTGGTCATGTCTGCTGCGTTAACGCCTTGCAGTGCACGTGCCATCGCTGGCGCGTGCTGCTGCGCATGCGCGATGTGCGCAGGCAGTGCGGCCAGCAAGGCGGCTTCGCGTGCAGCCGGGCTGCGGCTTTCTAAAACATCATAAAACTGTCCCATGGGCAGCACCTCCGTATCCATTGCCATGCTATTAATTTTGTAGCTGCTTGTGCAGCATTTCCTTGGGCCATAGCCCTAAAACACTTAAAAATAGGAACCCACCGTTGCGCCTGGAATGGCGGCACTGAATGTTCAACCAGGCTACATTAGCGTTATGCTAGCCAGCGCTTGCGCCGCTTGTAGCTTTTCACGTCCTTAAAGCTCTTCTTCTCGCCACCACCACCGGTGCCCAGGTAAAACTCTTTCACATCTTCGTTGGTGGCCAGCTCTTTGGCGGGGCCGTCCATCACGATGCGGCCGCTTTCCATGATGTAGCCGTAGTCGGCGTAGCGCAGGGCCATGTTGGTGTTTTGCTCGGCCAGCAAAAAGGTGGTGCCTTCTTTGGCGTTCAAGTCTTTCACAATCTCAAACACCTCTTCCACAATCTGCGGAGCCAAGCCCATCGACGGTTCGTCCAGCAGCACCATGGTGGGGTTGGCCATCAGCGCGCGGCCAATGGCGCACATTTGCTGCTCACCGCCCGAGGTGTACGCTGCTTGGGACGTACGGCGGGTTTTCAGGCGCGGAAAGTAGTTGTACACCTTCTCTAGGTTGGCGGCAATCTGCGCTTTGCTTTTGACAGTGTAGGCACCAGTCATCAGGTTTTCTTCAATCGTCAGGTGGGCAAAGCAGTGGCGCCCTTCCATCACCTGCACCACACCGCGCTGCACTAAATCTGCTGGGCTTAAGTTTTCAATCCGTTCACCACGCAGCTCTATGCTGCCCTTGGTAACAGCGCCGCGCTCGCCCGACAGCAGGTTGCTTACCGCGCGCAAGGTGGTGGTTTTGCCAGCACCGTTACCGCCCAGCAGGGCCACAATGCCGCGCTCGGGCACTTGCAGTGACACGCCTTTTAACACCAAGATCACGTGGTTGTAGATTACCTCAATGCCGTTGACGTTCAAGACGATATTAGGGGCACTGGTAGGTAAATGGGTGGGGGTGGGTTTGGTTTCCATCATGTGCTCTTTGCTAGTTCAAAACACACCGCAAGCTGTGTGTTTTGAACTAGCAGCTCCTAAGAGCCGCTAGCGTGCAGGGCGTTAACAGCCCTGGTTAAAGAATTACGACTGGCAGTCTGCACCGTCGCGGCGGGTTAGCTTTTTCTCAGCGGCGTACTTGTCAGCAGCAGCTTTGACCATCGGGTTGATGATCTGCTCATCGCCCTGCAGCCAGTCAGAAGTCCAGTTGAACTTAGCGCCGTCCCAGGTGTGCACACGTGCCCAGGCTGCGCCCATGTGGTCTTTGCAGCTGGTAGACAGTGGGCGCATCACGCCTTTAAAGCCTAGAGCATCTAACTTAGCCTGCGTCAGGTTGAGGTTTTCGTAGCCCCAACGTGCTTGCTCGCCGGTCATGACCTTGCCTTTGCCAAAGCGGTCTTGGGCAGCGCGCACGCCTTCAATCGCAAACATCGCGCTCATCATGCCGCGCATGTACAGCACTTGGCCGACCTCTTCTTTAGGGCCCGTGCCTTGGCCTTTACCGTGCACTTTGTCTAAAGTCTCTTTGGCCACAACCGCTTGCATTTCTGCGCCGTGCTGCATCATGATGGCGTTGTAGCCGGTGGCGCCTGCGCCCACGTCTTTCACATCAGGCTCAGCGCCTGCCCACCACACGCCGTACATTTTGTCGCGTGGGTAGCCGGTGGCTTGTGCTTCTTTCAGCGCGGTAGAGTTCATCACACCCCAGCCCCAGTTCAGCACGTAGTCAGGCTTGTTTTGGCGAATCTGCAGCCACGTGGCTTTTTGCTCAACACCTGGGTGGGTGACAGGCAGCAGGCTCAAATCGAAGCCGTGCATTTTGGCGCGCTCTTGCAGCAAAGGAATAGGCTCTTTACCAAACGGTGAGTCGTGGTAGATCAAAGTGATTTTTTTGCCTTTGAGCTTGTCCAGGCCGCCTTCTTTTTTGGCAATGTGCTGAACCAAAGTGTCAGCGGCTACCCAGTAGGTGCCTGCCAATGGAAAGTTCCACTTGAACACGCCGCCGTCAGCCGATTCGCTGCGGCCATAGCCAGCAGTGATCAACGGGATTTTGTCGGCAGGGGCTTTTTCGGTCAGGGCAAAGGTAATGCCGGTAGACAAAGGCTGGAACACGGTAGCGCCGCCGTTTTTGCCCTTTAAGCGCTCGTAGCACTCTACACCGCGGTCGGTCGCGTAGCCGGTTTCGCACTCTTCAAAGCTCACCTTCACACCGTTGATACCGCCTTTGGCGTTAACCAATTTGAGGTAGTCGACATAACCGTTGGCAAACGGCACGCCGTTAGGTGCATACGCCCCTGTACGGTACACCAGCACCGGAAAAAACTGCTCTTTGGCCTGGGCCAAAGCGCTGGTGGCCACCGAGGCCAGGCCCGCTGCCAGCACGGCGCTGGCTAAAGCTAATTGACGAAGTTTCATAGTCTCGCTCCAATAAAAGTTAAAACACACAAAAATACAAACACACAACGCTAGATCTTTTATCTTTGATGTCAGTGTTTACTAGCTAAAACACTGCAATACCTCACACTGCAATACCTCACACCGAAAATTGCCGCACCGCTCAGTGCGGGAAGGGCCAAATACGCAGCTTTTGCTTGGCCACGCTCCACAGCTTGGCCAGGCCATGCGGCTCCACGATTAAGAACCACACTATCAACGCGCCAAAAATCATAAACTCAGCGTGCGACACCCCCGCTGTTGATATGTTGACCCCCACCAAGTTGCCCATTGCCGGCAAAAACTGATTCAAGAAAATCGGCAATATCACAATGAAAGCGGCACCAAAAAAACTGCCCATGATAGAGCCCATGCCGCCAATAATTACCATGAACAGCAATTGGAACGAGCGGTCCACCGAGAACGCCGCTGGCTCCCATGAACCCAAGTGCACAAAGCCCCACAGGCCGCCTGCCACCCCAATGATGAAACTGCTGACGGCGAAAGCCGATAGTTTGGCGTACATCGGACGAATGCCAATCACCGCTGCAGCCACGTCCATGTCCCGAATGGCCATCCATTCACGGCCAATTGCGCCACGCACCAGGTTTTTAGCCAACACACCAAAGATCACTAAAAAGCCTAAGCAAAACAAATACTTGTCCAGCGGCGTTTCAATCTTCCAGCCGAATATTTGCATATTGGAGATCGACACTGAACCTGATGCAGTATTGTTGGTAAACCATTTCACCCGCAAGAACGCCCAGTCGCAAAAAAACTGCGCTGCGAGAGTGGCAATGGCCAAATACAAACCACGCACCCGCAAACTAGGGATGCCGAAAAAGATGCCCACCAGTGTGGCGAAAAATCCACCTGTCAGCAGGGCCAGCGCTACCGGCATGCCCTCAATCCGCACAAACGTGTTGTACGCCGCATAAGCACCCACCGCCATGAACGCGCCTGAGCCTAGCGAGATTTGACCGCAGTAGCCCACCAATATGTTCACGCCAATAGCAGCAAGCGACAAAATCAGGAAGGGGATAAAAATTGCCTTGAAGATGTATTCAGAGGCCAGCATGGGCACCAAGATAAATGCGACTGCCAAGATTAAAACCATCGCAATACGGTCTTGCGTGATCGGAAAGATCTGCTGGTCAGCGCGGTAGCTGGTTTTGAATTGGCCGTTTTCGCGGTAAAACATTTTTTTCCTTAAACTCTATCAATGATTTTTTCACCAAACAAACCCTGCGGTCTGAACAGCAAAAACACCAGCGCCAACACATACGCAAACCATATCTCAATGCCACCTCCCACATACGGGCCCAGGTACACCTCAGATAGTTTTTCGCCTACGCCAATAATCAGCCCACCCACAATCGCACCTGGCACCGAGGTCAGGCCACCCAGAATCACCACTGGCAGTGCACGCAGCGCCACCGTAGCCAGCGAGAACTGGACGCCCAACTTGCTACCCCAAATCATGCCCGCCACCAGCGCCACAATACCGGCTACGCACCAGACAATGACCCAAATGCGATTAAGCGGAATACCAATCGACTGCGCAGCCTGGTGGTCGTCTGCCACAGCCCGCAGGGCGCGTCCGGTGGTAGTTTTCTGGAAGAACACGGAGAGTAGCGCTACTAGGGCTGCAGCTATGGCGGCAGCAATCAAGTCTTCTTTATTGATCAAGATTCCACCCGGAAATATGCTTTCCAGCGCCATGATCGGCTCTTTGGGCATGCCAATGTCTATCTTGTAAATATTGCTGCCAAAAATGGTTTGGCCCAAGCCATCTAAAAAGTAGCTGATACCCAAGGTGGCCATCAGTAACGTAGCGCCTTCTTGGTTGACCAAATGGCGCAGCACCAAACGTTCAATCAACCATGCCACCACAAACATAATGACGGCGGCCACGGCAAATGCGGCCATGTTGGCGACAATTTTGTTTTCAATGCCTGTCCAATGCGGAATCCACTCTGCAAAGCGCGCCATCGCCAGCGCCGCAAAGAGCACCATCGCACCCTGCGCAAAGTTAAATACCCCTGAGGCTTTGAAAATCAGCACAAAACCCAGCGCCACCAGCGAGTACAGCATGCCCGCCATCAGGCCGCCCAAAAGTGTCTCTAAGAAAAATCCCATCTTGCTATTCCTCTGCTGCGTCTAGTGTGATGTGCCAAGGTAGGCTTTGATGACTTCGGGGTTGTTGCGCACCTCTTGTGGTGTGCCGTCGCCAATGATCTTGCCGTAGTCCAGTACCACCACGCGGTCAGATATGTCCATCACCACGCCCATGTCGTGCTCGATCAACACCACGGTGGTGCCAAACTCGTCGTTCACGTCCAGCACAAAGCGGCACATGTCTTGTTTTTCTTCCAGGTTCATGCCGGCCATCGGCTCGTCCAGCAGCAGCACCTGCGGCTCCATGGCCAGTGCGCGGGCCAGGTCTACCCGTTTTTGCAAACCGTAGGGCAGTTGGCCCACAGGGGTTTTGCGGTAGGGCTGAATTTCTAAAAAATCAATGATGGTTTCCACATATTCGCGGTGTTTGATTTCTTCGCGCTCTGCTGGGCCTATGCGCAGGGCTTGCAGCAAAATATTGCTTTTAATTTTCAGGTTGCGGCCCGACATGATGTTGTCCAGCACGCTCATGCCTTTGAACAAAGCCAGGTTTTGAAACGTACGCGCCACGCCCATGCTGGCCACTGCGTGGCTGTTCATGTGCTTGAAGGTTTGGCCTTTGAAAGTAATGCTGCCTTCTTGCGGCTGGTAAACCCCGTTAATGCAGTTAAGCATCGACGACTTGCCTGCACCGTTAGGCCCAATGATGGCCCGAACCTCATGCTCGCGCACGTTAAAGCTGATGTCGGTGAGGGCTTTAACACCACCGAACCTCAGCGAAATATTTTTCACGTCTAGGATGACGTCACCAATCTTTTTGCTCATAAGGGAGTTGCGGCGCTTGCTGTAGAGAAGGAGAGGGAGGAGATTTTTTGAACGCAGAGGGCGCGAAGGTTTCGCAGAGAGCGCAGAAAAAAAACAAAAGAGAAGTCAAAGTGAAAACCAAAATTGAATCGGGAAATATTTTTATAAATTATTTCTTCTAAAAAATTTGGTATTCTTTTCTCCATCTTCTTTTGCGCCCTTTGCGAAACCTTCGCGCCCTCTGCGTTCAAAAAATCCCCGCACCTGGTATTCACAGCGTAGTTCATGCCGCGACCTTTACCGGTGCATAAGTCTTGGCATCAGACAACTTCAAGGTGGCCGATACCGAGCCGCTGCGGCCGTCTTCAAACTTGACCACGGTTTCAATGAACTGCGTTGTGGCACCGTTGTACAGACCGTCAATCAGCGGTTGGTATTTTTCGGCAATAAAGCCGCGCCGTACCTTGTTGGTGCGGGTGAGTTCGCCGTCGTCAGCGTCCAGCTCTTTGTGCAGTACCAGGAAGCGGCTGATCTGGCTGCCCGCCAGCAGCGTGTCGCGCGACAGGTCGGTGTTTACAGACTCTACGCACTCTTTGATCAGCTGGTAGACCTCGGGTTTTTGTGCCAGGTCGGTGTAGCCTGCGTAAGGCAGGTTGCGCCGCTCGGCCCAGTTGCCTACGGCATCAAAGTCAATGTTCAGCATCACGGCCACTTTGTCGCGGCCATCGCCGTAGGCCACAGCTTCTTTGATGTGCGGGAAAAACTTGAGTTTGTTTTCTACGTACTTGGGCGCAAACATGGCGCCATCGTTGGACCCGCCTGCAATGCGGCCCACGTCTTTTACGCGGTCAATAATTTTCAAATGCCCTTGCGCGTCGATAAAGCCTGCATCGCTGGTGCGGTACCAGCCGTCTACAGTTTTTACCTCGGCAGTGGCTTCGGGGTTTTTGTAGTACTCCTTGAGCAGGCCGGGGCTTTTGACCAAGATCTCACCGTTGTCGGCCAGCTTAATTTCTACGCCTTCTATCGGTATGCCTACGGTGTCGGCGCGGGCGGCATTGTCGGGCTGCAGGCACACAAACACGGCGGTTTCTGTAGAGCCGTACAGCTGCTTTAAGTTAACGCCGATGGAGCGGTAAAAGGTAAACAAATCGGGCCCAATGGCCTCGCCTGCGGTGTAGGCCACGCGCACCCGGCTAAAGCCCAGGTTGTTGCGCAGCGGGCCGTAGACGCACAGGTTGCCCAGGGCGTACAGGGCCGAATCGACCAAGCCCAGGCTGTGGCCATCCATCTTGGCGGGGCCTACGCGCTTGGCAATGTCCATAAAAGTGCTGAACATTTTGCGTTTGAGTGCGCCTGCGTCTTCCATGCGAATCATCACGCTGGTAAGCAAGCCTTCAAACACGCGCGGTGGGGCAAAGTAGTAGGTAGGGCCCACTTCTTTCAGGTCGATGGTGGCGGTGGCGGCGTTCTCGGGGCAGTTGACCACGTAGCCGCAGGCCAGCCACTGCGCGTAGCTGAATATGTTTTGCCCAATCCATGCCAGCGGCATGTAGGCCAGCACTTCTTCAGCGCTGGTGAGCTTGTCAAATTTAGCGCCTGCGATGGCGCGGTTAAGCAAGGTGTCGTGCGTGTGCACCACGCCTTTGGGGTTGCCGGTGGTGCCGCTGGTAAAAAACATGGCGGCTACGTCGCTAGGCTGCACTTTGGCCACAGCAGCGGCATAAAAGCCGGGGTTGGCAGCGTCAAACGCAGCGCCGGTTTGCACCAGGGTGTCGATGGCTTGCAAGCCGGGTTCGCTGTAGTTGCGCAGGCCGCGTGGGTTGTCGTAGAACAGGTGGGTTAGCTGCGGGCACTGGGCGCGCACTTCCAGCATTTTGTCAACCTGCTCTTGGTCTTCCACCACGCAAAAGCGCACTTCGGCGTTGTTGATGGGGAACACCACCTCAGCCGCTGCTGCGTCTTGGTACAGCGGCACGGGTATAGCCCCTAGCGACTGCGCGGCCAGCATGGTGGCGTACAGGCGGGGGCGGTTGGCCCCTACCACCACCACATGTTCACCGCGCTGCAAACCGGCACTGTGCAGGCCGCAGGCCATGTGCTGCACCAGGCTGGCCAGCTGCTGCCAGCTGGTGGTTTGCCAAATACCGTATTCCTTCTCGCGCATGGCGGGTGCGGCCCCACGGGCTTGCGCATGCTGCAAAAGGTGCTGTGGAAAAGTGAGCATAGCGTCGGTGTGTGGGTAAATAGTCTGCTGGGTTAAGCGCGTCTTGGTTGCACTGTATGCTTTGCTTTGACGTTATGATGTCTGTTGGACGACATTTTTGGGTTTGCCCTAGGGAGTACATACCCTAGTTTTTGTCGTCCCAACGTCTAAGATGGACTTTCTATGACCAAACATGCCCCGGTTGAGATCAGTTTGCACCAGCGCCGCCGTTCGCCCACGGCGGTTGAGCTGCAGGCTATCCCATGGCTAGGCCTGCTGAGCGCGCAAGAGCATTTGCGTGCCTGCGCGGCGCTGCAAGTAGGCGATGCCAGCACCGGCGACTATGTGTGCCGTGTGGGCAAGCCGGTTACCTACTGGTTTGGTTTGATAGACGGCCTGCTCAAGATGAGCAACGAGACAGCAGATGGCCGCAACATCACCCTGATAGGCGTGCCGCCCGGCGGCTGGTTTGGCGAAGGCACGGTGCTAAAGCAAGAAAATTACCGCTACAACATCCAGGCCCTGCGCCCCAGTGTGATAGCCGGTATTCCGGTAGAAACCTTCCACTGGCTGCTAGACCACAGCATTGCCTTTAACCGCTACGTGATGAACCAGCTTAACGAGCGCCTAGGCCAGTTTATTGCCGCCCGGCAAAGCGACCGCCTGCCCAACCCCGATGCCCGTGTAGCCTCGGGCATTGCATCGCTGTTTAACCCGGTGCTGTACCCGCTGGGCGGCGACGTACTGCGCATTACCCAGCAAGAGCTGGCCTACCTGGTAGGCCTGTCGCGCCAGCGCGTGAACGAAGCCCTGCGTATTTTGCAAGCGCGCAACCTGGTGCGGCTAGAGTACGGCGGGCTGCGCGTGCTGGACATTGCCGCGCTGCGGACTGCGGTGTTTGACTAGATTGGTATAAAAAGTGGCTATGGCCCAAGGAAATGCTGCACGAGTAGCTATTATTTCAATAGTATGTCTATTGAAACGCCACCTCGGCAAAACTGCGCAATTTGCGGCTGTGCAGCTTCTCAGTGCCCTCGGCGCGCAAAAACTCCAGCGCCCGCATGCCGATGCGCAAATGCTGGTCTACCCGGTCGCGGTAAAACTGGTTGGCCATGCCGGGCAGTTTGATCTCGCCGTGCAAAGGTTTGTCAGATACACACAGCAGGGTGCCGTAGGGTACGCGAAACCTAAAGCCGTTGGCGGCAATGGTGGCGCTTTCCATGTCCAGCGCTATCGCGCGGCTTTGGTTAAAGCGCCGGCTCAGGTAGTTGGTGGGCAGTAGCTCCCAGTTGCGGTTGTCGGTGCTGGCCACGGTGCCAGTGCGCATGATTTTTTTCAAATCGCTGCTGGGCAGCTGGGTCACTTCGGCCACCGCTTGCTGCATGGCCATTTGCACCTCGGCCAGCGCGGGGATGGGCACCCACAGCGGCAGGTCGTCGTCTAGCACATGGTCGTCGCGCACATAGGCGTGCGCTAATACGTAATCCCCCAGCGCTTGGCTGTTGCGCAGGCCCGCGCAGTGGCCCAGCATCAGCCACACATGCGGGCGCAGCACGGCAATATGGTCGGTGATGTTTTTGGCATTGGCCGGGCCTACGCCAATGTTGACCATCGTCACGCCGCTGTGGTCGGCGCGCATGAGGTGGTAGGCGGGCATTTGCGGCAGGCGCGGCGGCTCTTTGCCCAGCGCGTCTGCCTCCTCAGGCGGTAGGCCTGCGCGGCGGGTAACTACGTTGCCAGGCTCGACAAAGGCGATGTACTCGCTGCTGGGGTCTTTCATGGCCTCGTGGCCTAGTTTGACGAACTCGTCGATGTAAAACTGGTAGTTGGTAAACAGCACGTAGTTTTGAAAATGCTCGGTGGCGGTGCCAGTGTAGTGGCGCAGGCGGTGCAGCGAATAGTCGGTGCGCGGGGCGGTAAACAAGCCCAGCGGCTGCGGTTGGCCGGGGCCGGCCTCAAAGGTGCCGTTGGCAATGTCGTCGTTCATGGCCGACAGGTCGGGCAAGTCAAACACATCGCGCATCAGGGCGCGGCGGTCGGGGGCCATGCTGCCCTCTACATGGTCATGTTCGGCAAACGAGAAATGCACGGGGATGGGCTGGGTGCTGGTGCCTACCTCTAGCGAGCCGCCGTGGTTGCGCAGCAGCAGGGCAAACTGGTTGTGCAAATAGCTGGCAAACAGGTCGGGCCGGGTGATGGTGGTCTCGTACACCCCAGGGCCTTGCACAAAGCCGTAGCTGCGGCGTTTGTCTGCCGTGGCCGCGCGCGCTACGCTGTGGGTGCGCAGGCGCACAAACGGGTAGCAGGCGCGCACTTTGCCCGCTTTAAGTGTGCCGTCTACAAAGGCCTGCAGGCTGGTGCGCAGGTGGGCTAAGCTGTTGTCGTACAGGCGCTGCACTTGCGCCAAGGCCAGGGCAGGGTCGGTAAACTGCGCAGGTGCGATGAAGGTGGGTTCTGAAGTTGGGAGTGATTGCATGGAAAATCATAACAAAGTTTGGCGGCGTGGCGATAATGCGGCATGGATTCACCACATACACATTTACCTATAACCTCTGCTAGCCCCAGTTTGCCCCACCCTGCTGGCACTAGCACTAGCGCCAGCGCCAGTACAGCCCTGGTTATTGGCGCTGCAGGCGGCCTAGGCGCAGCACTGGTGCGCGCCCTGCAGCTGGATGCCAGCTACACCCAGGTGCTGGCCCTTGGCCGCAGTTCTACCCCCGCCCTAGACTATGCCGACGAGACCACCCTGGCCGCCAGCGCCCAGTGGGTGGTAGCGCAGTGCGCCGCTGCCCCGCTGCGCACCGTCATCGTTGCCACGGGTTTTTTACATGCGGACGGCGTGGGCCCCGAGCGCACGTGGTCGCAGCTAGACGCTGCGTACTTGCAACGGGTGATGTTGGTCAACGCCATTGGCCCAGCATTGGTGTTTAAACATTTTGCCCAGCTGCTAGCGCGCGACCGCGTAACCCGCATGGCCACCCTTTCGGCCAAAGTGGGCAGCATTGGCGACAACGCCTTGGGCGGCTGGTACGGCTACCGCGCCAGCAAAGCCGCGCTCAACCAAATCATTAAAACCGCGTCGATTGAGATGACCCGGCGCAGCAAACTCTCGGTCTGCATAGCCATGCACCCCGGCACCGTGGCCACCCCGCTGAGCGACCCATTCAGCAAAACCGGGCTCAACGTGCGGCCAGCAGATATCGCTGCGGCAGAGATTTTGCAAGTAGTGCACGCGCTGCAGCCGCCGCAAACGGGCGGGTTTTATGACTATTTGGGTGAAGTGCTGCCTTGGTAGGCCTGCAGAGGCACTAAAAATCTCTGATCGGTGTTTTTAAGCTGTGTTTGCATAAGAAAGCAAACAAAATACTCTGATCGGGGATGAAAACTTGCTTTCATTGGTAAAAGTAGCAAATTATCTCCGAACGGAGTTAATTATGCCCAACCAATCTATCGTTCCCATCGAATCAGCGGTCCAACTGGGCGGTGCTGTGCGTGCGCGCCGCCAAGAGGCCGGCCTCACGCTGGCCATCGCCGCGCCCAGTTGCGGCGTGAGTGTGAAGTTTTTACAGGCGCTAGAAACAGGCAAAAGCACCGTGCAGTTTGACAAAGCGCTGGGCGTAGCGCGCCACTTTGGTATTCGACTGGCTATTGCGTAATGGCTGCAAACCGCCTTAATGTATGGGTGGGCCAGCAGCATGCTGCCACGCTGGGTGTTGCAGACCAAAGCTATACGCTGGACTACACCACCGAGTGGCAGCAATCCAAAGATGCCTACGCCTTTTCACCCCATCTTCCGTTTGGGCCATCGGCACAAGGCGCATCGGTTAAAAACTTTTTCAGCAACTTGCTGCCCGAAGGCAAACCGCTAGAAGCCCTGTCGCACGCCCACCAAGTTAGCCAATACGACGTGTTCGGCATCTTGCGCAAAGTAGGCCGCGACTGCGCAGGCGCGCTGGTCATCACCGACGAAGACACCCCACCGCCCACAGCCAACGTGTTTAACGAGGACGACTACGAAAGCGTCACCCACGCAGACTTGCAACAACGCATCACCGAGTCCCGTGCGCAAGACGTGCCCTTGATGTTCTGGCGCGGCAAACGCCGCATGTCATTGCCCGGCGTGCAAAACAAACTGGGCGTATACATAGACGCAAGCGGTGGTCTGTGGCTGCCCAAAGACGGCGCACCCACATCGCACATTTTGAAGGTAGGCGACGCTAGGCACCCCCACCTGGTGGCTAATGAATATTTCTGCATGCAGCTAGCCAAAGCCATCGGCCTGACTGTGCCCAACGTGCAATACCTGGAACTGCCCGAACCCGTGCTGCTAGTGCAGCGGTACGACCGCCAATGGACCGCCGACGGCGGCCTGCTGCGCATTCACCAAATCGACGGCTGCCAAGCGCTGAACCTGCCACCAGAGCAAAAGTACGAAGAGCCGCATTACGCTACTGCACCGCCCGGCGCTAGCTTTGCGCAACTCTTTTAACTGTACAAGCTGTGCAGCGTGCCCGTTGCAGCGCAAGTGCAGATGTTGCAATGGTTGCTGTTTAACACCCTGATTGGCAACAGCAACGCGCATGCAAAAAACCTTTCGTTTTTAGTAGATGCCCGAGGCCTGCGCATAGCACCGCTATACGACCTGGTGTGCGGTAGCGTCTACGATCACCATAATATCGCGCAGAGCGTGGGTGGCGAGACTATTTTTGCGGTAATTAGTAAAGCAAAATGGATGCAATTGGCTAAGAACTGCGGCGTCCCCTTTAACTTGTTGCAACAGCTAACAAGGCAATTGACAAAACAAACAGATGCAGCTCAAATATCTTGTCTGCAGAATCCCGAGAACATTGCCATAAGGCACAAATTCAATTGGAATTCATTACCAAAATGAGCATGGTACGAATTTAGAATTTGTGGGCAATCCCAGCCTGCTTCATGATTGCATTAGACGTGAATTTGGATTTACACGTCTTAGATACTGTCACGGAAACAGAGCCTTTGCTCCACATTTCATGAGAACCTTTTCCCTGTCTAGAAAGAAAAAAGCCATGCATTTTAAGCATGGCTGTTACCTGAGAATAGAACCCATTCAGGCCGGAGAATACAACCCATCCCAAGCCGCTAATGGTTTGCTTTTGGGCATGCGTTTCAACTGATCCTGAAGCAGCATATCAACACAGCTGTATACCTCAGGCATAAGTTGATCCAAGTTTTCTGCCTCGACAATCAGTCCAAGTAAATCAGGGCTTGTAGCAACAAAAATATTAGCAACTTCGTCACGAATTACTTCGATTTTTAATAGCAGTGGAATGTGAAATCGAGCGGCTAATTTCCATCCCGGAAAACCTACACGATACATATAAATCTCCAAATAACAATAATACAGTGTAATTGCGCTGGTCTGTGGATACTGTGGATAACTCACAAACCCTTTAGACACCGAGGGTAAATACAAAAAAACTACGTATATAAAGTTGCACCAAAACAACTACAACTAGCTTTTGTTAGCATTAAAAGCATTCTTATTAGGAACTATATACATGAGAGTGTCATGGATTTGTATTGGTTCCGGTGTGTAAGGAATGTTTACATATTGCGCCGATATTGGCCACCCACCTCAAACAGCGCGTTGGTAATCTGCCCAAGTGAGCATGTGCGCACAGCGTCCATCAGCACGTCGAAGACGTTTTGGTTGGCGATGACGGCTTGTTGCAGGCGTTTGAGCATGGCGGGGGACTCTGCGGCGTGCAGGGTGTGAAAGTCTCGCAGGCGCTTGAGTTGCGATTGCTTTTCTTCCTCGGTGCTGCGCGCCAGCTCCAGCTTGTCTTGCACCACATCGCCTTTGGGGTTCCTAAAGGTGTTGACGCCGATGATGGGCAGCTCGCCGGTGTGTTTGAGCATTTCGTAGTGCATGCTCTCGTCCTGGATGCGGCCGCGTTGGTAGCCGGTTTCCATGGCGCCTAGCACGCCACCGCGTTCGCTGATGCGCTCGAATTCATCTAGCACGGCTTCTTCTACCAGCTCGGTCAGCTCTTCGATGATGAAGCTGCCTTGACTTGGGTTTTCGTTTTTTGCCAAGCCCCATTCACGGTTGATGATCATTTGGATGGCCATCGCGCGGCGCACGCTGTCTTCGGTGGGTGTTGTTATGGCTTCGTCGAAGGCATTGGTGTGCAGGCTATTGCAGTTGTCGTAGATGGCGATGAGCGCTTGCAGGGTGGTACGGATGTCGTTGAATTGAATTTCTTGCGCGTGCAGGCTGCGGCCGCTGGTTTGCACGTGGTATTTTAGCTTTTGTGATCGTTCGTTAGCACCGTATTTGTCGCGCATGCTGGTGGCCCAAATACGGCGTGCTACGCGGCCTAGCACGGTGTATTCGGGGTCCATGCCGTTGCTGAAGAAGAAGCTGAGGTTGGGCGCAAAGTCGTCGATGTGCATGCCGCGTGCCAAGTACGCTTCTACAAAGGTAAAGCCATTGGACAGGGTAAGCGCGAGTTGCGATAAAGGGTTGGCTCCGGCTTCGGCAATGTGGTAGCCGCTGATGGACACGCTGTAGAAGTTGCGCACTTTGTGGTGTACAAAATATTCAGCAATGTCGCCCATCACTTTCAATGAAAATTCGGTGCTGAAGATGCAGGTGTTTTGCCCTTGGTCTTCTTTCAAGATGTCGGCTTGCACGGTGCCGCGCACGTTTTCTTGCACCCATTCTTTGATTTTGGCGGCTTCAGTGTCAGTGGGTTCGCGCTGGTTGTCTAGCTTGAACTTATCGAGGTTTTGGTCGACAGCCGTGTTCATAAACATGGCCAAAATCGTGGGCGCGGGGCCGTTGATGGTCATGCTGACGCTGGTGGTCGGGTTAGTTAAATCAAAGCCGCTGTACAACACCTTCATGTCGTCCAGCGTGGCAATGCTTACGCCGCTGTTGCCTACTTTGCCGTAAATATCGGGGCGGGTGGCGGGGTCTGCGCCGTACAAAGTTACCGAGTCAAACGCCGTGCTTAAACGCTTGGCAGGCAGGCCCTCGCTCACCATCTTGAAGCGGCGGTTGGTGCGAAAGGCATCGCCTTCGCCAGCAAACATGCGCGTGGGGTCTTCGCCTTCGCGTTTGAAGGCGAAGGTGCCTGCGGTGTAGGGGAAGCTGCCAGGCACGTTGTCCAGCATCAGCCACTTCAAAATTTCGCCGTGGTCTTCAAACTGCGGCAGGGCGACTTTGCGAATCTTCGTGCCGCTGAGCGATGTGGTGGTGAGTGCGGTGCGAATTTCTTTGTCACGAATTTTCACCACGTATTCGTCGCCTGCATAGGCGGCCTGCATGTCGGGCCACTGCTGCAAGAGTTTGCGTGCGCCGGGGTCTTGTGCGGCTTTGCGGTGGGCAGCCAGGTCTAGCGCGGCCTCGGCGGCTGGGGCGCGGTCGGGCTTGCCGATTTTTAGCATGCGGGCTGCTGCCTGCAGCTGCTGAATCTCCCGTGCCAGCGTGGCCTGCTCGCGCGCTTTGCGCTTGTACGCGCGCACGGTGTCGGCAATTTCGCTGAGGTAACGGGTGCGTGCTGCGGGGATGATGGGGGTTTGGTTGGTGCTGTGGCGGGTGCTCACCAGCGGCAGTGCGCCGTTTTGCATCTTCAGCCCCAGCGCGGCCAGGCGCGGCTTCATAGCCTGGTACAGCGCGGTCACGCCGTCGTCGTTAAAGCGCGCGGCCATGGTGCCAAACACGGGCATGTCTTCCATGCGCTTGGTCCAAGCCTCTTGGTTGCGTTGCACCTGCTTGGCCACGTCGCGCAGTGCATCAAACGAGCCTTTGCGGTCAAATTTATTAATGGCCACAAACTCGGCAAAGTCCAGCATGTCAATTTTTTCCAGCTGCGATGCCGCGCCGAACTCGGGTGTCATCACATACATGGGCAGGTTCACATGCGGCACGATGGCCGCGTCACCCTGGCCGATGCCGCTGGTCTCGACGATGATGAGGTCAAAACCTGCGCACTTGCAGGCGGCTATCACGTCGGGCAGGGCTTGTGATATTTCCGAGCCAAACTCGCGTGTAGCCAGCGACCGCATAAACACTTTGGCACCGCCAGCCCATGGCGATATCGCGTTCATGCGAATGCGGTCGCCCAGCAACGCACCGCCTGATTTACGGCGTGATGGGTCGATGGAAATCAGCGCTATGCGCAGGCTGTCAGCTTGGTCTAAACGCAGGCGGCGAATCAGTTCATCGGTCAGCGACGACTTACCCGCACCGCCTGTGCCGGTAATGCCCATTACTGGTATTGCTGCATTTTTAATAGCTGCTTGTGCAGCAATTCCTTGGGCCAGAGCCGTATTTTGTTTGTTATTCTCAATGCTGGTAATGAGTTGCGACAAGCTACGCCAAGCCTGGTCGCTATGGCCTTGAATGGCTTTGATGTCGGTGGGGGCATGCACCGACAGGTCGCTGTCGCAGGCCATTACCATCTCGCCAATCATGCCGGCCAGGCCCATGCGCTGGCCGTCTTCCGGGCTAAAAATGCGCACGCCGTGTGCGGCCAGGTCTTTGATTTCTTCGGGCACGATCACGCCGCCGCCGCCGCCAAACACCTTAATGTGTGCGCCACCACGCTCCTTGAGCAGCGCCGTCATGTACTTAAAGTACTCTACATGCCCGCCTTGGTAGCTGCTGACCGCAATGCCCTGCACGTCCTCGTTCAGCGCAGCGGTGACCACGTCGTCCACGCTGCGGTTATGCCCCAGGTGCACCACTTCTACGCCCATGCCCATCAAAATGCGCCGCATGATGTTGATCGACGCATCGTGCCCGTCAAACAGCGATGCGGCCGTGACAAAGCGCACCTTGTGCTGAGGGCGGTAGTTGGCCAGGGCTTGGTAGTCGTTAGACAGGTCGGTCATGGGTGTCTCCAAATGCCGCCTAAACGCTGTAGCGGCTAGTTGACGTTTACGTAAACGTCAACTAATGTATTTTCCACTATTTTTGGGTTTTGCCTGTCTCAGGGCTTACTTGGCAGCGCTATACAGCCACCCACACACCGGCCCCCGCGGCTGTCAGTGCCAAAACCAACAGCATGCCTGACCAGCGAATGCAGCGCAGGGCCAGTGCGATATCACCCACCAGCGAACCAGCGTCTACAGGGTTGTCTGCTGTGGCTGCGCTGCTGGTGCCAGTGCCAATGTCGGTGTCAGTGCCAGAGTCTGTGCCAGTGGGCGAAGTCAAGCGCAGATCAAACCCCGCTGCAGACAGCGTCCACAGTGCGCGCAATGAAAACATAGCGCTCACCACCAGCAAAGTGGCCGCGCTGGCGCTGCTCCAGCGCGGGTGCAAGTGCGCAGTGGCCAGCACGCCCATCAGGCCCACCAGCGCGGCTGAGGCCAGCACACTGGCCGCCATGATGACGTTGCGCAGGGTTTGCACTGCCAAAATATCGCCGCCGGGGCGGCGGTGCAGGCTGGCAAACCAGTCAAAGAGGGGCTGTTGCATAGGTGGGTCTTATGTATTTCAATGCTTGTTTTCAACTTCACTTTAGGCCGCAAAGCGCCGCGCCGCCCACATACCAGCAACAAGCGCGGCTACAAAAGTAAGAGCATCTAACCCGCCCGACAGCAGCGAGGCCAGCGCAGGCCCAGGGCAGTAGCCCACCAAGCCCCAGCCTACGCCAAACAACCCAGCGCCCAGTACCAGCTTGCCGTCAATGTCTTTGCGGGTGGGCAGGTCAAAACTGGCCGCCGCCCACGGGCGCTGGCCTGCGCGCGGCGTGATGGCGAAAGCCAGCAAGGTCACGCACAGCGCCGCGCCCATGACAAACGCCAGTGACGCGTCCCACGCACCAAAACGCGCAGGCGCAAAGATACCGCCCACATTCAAAAAGCCCAACACCTTGGACGGCTGTGTCATGCCCGATACCACCAGGCCGATGGCAAACACAGCACCGCAGAACAATGCAAACAGTATTTTTTTCATCATTTCAACCTATGACCCAAGGAAATGCTAGATAGTTAGCTATAAATACAGTAGCTACACCCGTGCCCATAAACACCAGTGTTGCCACCAGCGAGCGGCCTGAGCGCCGCCCCAGCCCACACACCCCATGCCCACTGGTGCAGCCCGACCCCAACACCGTGCCAAAGCCTACTAATAGCCCCGCTACAGCCAGCAAAGGCAGCGGCCGCTGCTGTACGCCAGGTGTGCCCAGCAGCGCAGCAGCGGCCGCCCCTGCCAATACCAAGCCTGCGACAAAAGCCCAGCGCCATGCGCGCTCGCCCAGCGCTGCACCCTGCGCAGGCACGATAGCCCCGGCCGCTATGCCGCTGATGCCCGCCACGCGGCCCAAGGATGCCAGCAAAAGCCAACTGGCCAGTCCAATGAGCAGGCCACCCACGCCTGCTTGTAAAAATGGGTGCGGTAACCAGGTGTTGATTTGCATAGCGGTGTTTAAAGTAAGGAGGGTTATTGGGTTTTTTAAAACGTGCACATTGTCAAAAGATGGCGATGCTAGTATACTCCACGGGGTATATTAAATTCAAGCCCATTATGTCCCAACTCACCGACAGCGTTAAGAAAAAATCCATGTGCGCCCGCTTGGCCCGTGTAGAAGGCCAGCTGCGCGGCCTGCAGCGGCAAATCAATGAAGAGGCCGATTGCGAGCGCATAGCCCAGCAGCTATCGGCCGCGCGCAAGGCGCTGGACAAAGCTTTTTTTACCATGGTGGCCTGCATGCTGGAGCAGGGCGATTTACCTGCTGACCATGTGGCCGACATGCTGGCCAAATACGCCTGAAGGCTGGGCTGACCCTGTGCAAACCCTGCAACTTTTTGACCCTGCCTCCAGCACCTACACCTACCTCCTGTGGTGCACTGCCAGCTTGGACGCAATCATCATTGACCCGGTAGACACACACATGGCACGCGACTTTGCTGCCCTGCAACAGCACGGTTTGCGCTTGCGCTACGTAGTAGAAACCCATGCCCATGCAGACCACATTACCAGTGCGGGCGCTTTGGTAAAGCTTACCGGCGCACAGGCCGCCACACCGGCAGGCTGCGGCATGCACCCCGCTGCACTGCAGCTGCAAGACGGCGACGTGCTGCAGTTTGGCAGCCAACAGCTCAAAGCCTTGCACACGCCGGGCCACACCGCAGGCAGCATGAGTTTTGTGTGGACTGGCCCAGCGCATGCGGGCTCATTGCCTGGCAGCCAGGTTTTTACCGGCGACACGTTGCTAATAGGCGGCTGTGGCCGCACTGATTTTCAGTCAGGCAGCCCACAGGCTTTGTACCGCAGCATCATGCAAATCTTGTTTGCCCTGCCCGATGCCACCGTGGTGTGGCCGGGGCACGACTACCAAGGCCGCACCAGCAGCACCATTGGCCACGAGAAGCAGCATAATTTGCGTACCAACGCGCCAGAGCTAGGCCGCTTACGCACCGCAGAGGAATTTACCGCCCTTATGAACAACCTGAACCTACCCAAACCCGCCCGCATCGACGAGGCCGTGCCCGCCAACCTCACGCTAGGCCAACGCCACGACGCTGGAGCGCAGGCTAAAGATGAAACGCTCCGCCCCGTCAGTGCCAGCGCACGCTACAGCGGCGACATACCACCCCTGCTAGCCCACCGCTGGTGGCGCGAAGGCACGGCGCACTTGGTAGACATACGCACCCATGCCGAGCGCGCATGGGTGGGCTTTATTCCCGACGTGCCTGGGGTGGAATTTAAAACCTGGCCCGGCATGGTACTTAACCCAGATTTTGACGCGCAGCTACAAGCCGCCGTGCCTGCAGGGGCCAAAGTCCTGCTGCTGTGCCGCTCGGGCATTCGCTCTATCCCCGCTGCCCAGCGCGCACAGGCCCTGGGCTTTGAGGCCTACAACATTTTGGAAGGCTTTGAAGGCGACCCCGACAGGCAAGCCCACCGCAGCACACTGGGCGGCTGGCGCAAGCTGGGTTTGCCGTGGTCGCAAAATTAACGCTGGGCATCGGTTAATCTCAACAGGCTAATATTTGGGAGTTTGTTACAAAAAATAGGTGCTGCGCGGTGCAAAAATGAAGCTTTAAATCCAGATACTTGTGCCTAAAGAATTAGGTCAAAGACAGCAAGGGTAAGGATAAAAATGAACAGCCGTACAGTTTCAAGCAGCCTGGTAGCGCCCAGGCTAAAGCCATGGGCAATGGCATGACACACACCGAACCGGTAAATGCCCCGCTGCCTAAAGCATTACAAAGGCCATTGCAACAACCATTGCAAGAGCCAAAGCCCGCGCAAAAAGGCCGCAAGCTACCCAGCCCCCAGCTGCAACAGCTAGACAACCTCACCAGGCTGCCGCACTTTCAGTTCATGGACATGGGCCTTGGCCGCGTGTTTTATGACGTTGTGGTAGTCAAAGCCAGTTTTGACCTTAAAGACGGCACTGCAGTTCTGTCCCGCAACCAAGCGGGGCCTAGTTTGGCTGATGTTTATTGGAACCAAGACAACCCCGAATTTTCAAGCCTTAAACAAGCGGGGGACACGGTGCTGTACAAACCGTTTGCCGATATTTTTGTGACCGGCAAGGTCAGTACTTTTCAAAACAAACCACAAACCAGCTGGCACGGCTTGCTGCGGGTGCGCCGTGGCAAAGCGCAGCTTATTAACAAAACCCTGCGCTTTAGCGGGCCACGCCAGTGGACACACAAAAGCAAAGACGTTTGGCGCTTAGGCAAGCCTGCCCCCACCACCCAGGTGCAGCTGCAGTACGAGCTAGCCTATGGCGGCCATTACATCGACCCTGCACAGCTTAAAAAGCAGCACGGTCCCGATGCCGACAAAGACACCAGCCAAGCTACCGAAATATGCGCAGCCAACCCCTCTGGCACAGGCCTGTTTGGCCCTGTAGACGGCTTTTTTGGGAGCAAAGGCAGCCCCAGCCACGACCCATCGCTGCAATACCCCGGGCCGCAAATTGAATGGGAAGACGATGCCATCACAGACAGCAGCGCCATCAACTTTAAACAATACCAGCCTGCAGGCTGGGGCCCCATAGCCCGCTGGTGGAGCCCACGCGTGCGCCGCCAAGGCACCTACGACGATGCTTGGCTTAAAGACTTTTACGCCACAGACATTGCCGACTACCCCAAAGACTTTAAAAACACCTACTTCAACTGCGCCCCCGCCGACCAAATGGTAGAAGGCGCACTGCAAGGTGATGAATTTGTAGAAATGGTGGGCGTATTTGCCGACAGGCAAACCCTGAGCATGCAGCTGCCCGGTTGGACGCTGCTAGCCCACAGCACCGACGCACAAGGCCACATCATGCAAGGCCAGCTGCGCCTAGACACCCTGCACATCGACCTAGATGCCCAGCAGCTGCATGCCACATGGCGCCTAAGCCTTGGCCACGACCAACGCATACAGTCCTGCGCCATTGAGCTCATTAAAGCCCCCTAACGCCAGCGACACCCTGCACCCACAACACCTCACCCTGTATGAGCACCATTCCCCACATAGCCGACGCTGCAGACGAATTCTTTGTCTTAGCCGTTACCCCCGACATGTGCCGCGTCGGCAAAGAAATTGTCGCCTTCAAACCCATGCAAACCTTATCCCCCGAAGAAGGCCGCTACAGCCAGCGCACCTACTCACGCGACCAAAAAATACTGTTGGTGCAAAGCATCATCAAAGGCGTAACAGGCAACGCAGGCAGCGGCCTCAAATCGGGTGTCTCTGCCGGAAGCGGCAACGTAGAAGTGACCGAAGGCTGCAGCAACGTAGAGATAGAAGGCCGCAGAGTAGCCCGCGACGGCGACGAAGTTGACATGAACGTGGCCATGTAAAACCATGGCAGACGACAACACAACCGACAAAAAGACCAAAAGCAACGGCTGCTGCGGCCTACTGCACACCGCCAAAAAAGACCTCAGCAGCGCACCCGCAGATGACTTTGCGGCCTGGCAAAGCCAAAAACGCAGCCAAGCCGACATCGATGCCCAAAGCGCCCAGCAGCTGCAGCACCTGCAAACCGCCATTGCCCAGCGTGACGTACCCGGCGCAGCCCAGGCCAAAGACCGCCTAGCCCAGCTCAGCGAAGAGCAAAACGCCCTGGGCGCAGCCAACGCCAGCCCAGCCCTGGCCAGCTACAACCTGGGCGATTTGAGTAAAAACTTTGGCGCAGTACTGTCCGCCATGCCAGGCGGGGGCAGGGCACCAGCGACAGGCAGGGGCGGCGCAAGTAGTGCAGGTGGTGTAGGTAGTTCAAGTGCCGCAAACGCTGCAGGGCCCAAAGTAGCACCTGCGCAAGCTGGCGGCGCAGGGCGCGCAGGCGGGCTGTACATTAGCACGGGCAGAACCAAGCAAATCGATGTAGGCTGCTTTACGGCAGGTAAAAAGACCAAAAACAAACACGTCGAATACGACCGCCAGCTAGACGGGCAGCAAAAGGGCCTCAACGACATGACGGTTAAGGAATACCTGGAGGGGCGAGAACGCTATGCTGAGATCGGTAGGAAGGGGACGGGGGCTGCGCAGCAGCAGGCACGGACGCAGT
This sequence comes from Polaromonas sp., assembly GCA_043778205.1. Lineage (GTDB taxonomy): Bacteria > Pseudomonadota > Gammaproteobacteria > Burkholderiales > Burkholderiaceae_C > JAAFIP01. Next base: position 43,932 of record JAYWGO010000165.1, read on the forward strand.
ATCAAAATGAATTAAAAGATAAATTAGAGGATCAACTTCGAGGCCAAGGGGTACGAAGCGCAGAAGCTGCAAGGCAAGCATCCAGCATGGTCACAGATCGCATGAAAACGTTAGCTGCGCTGCACAACCCCGATATGTTTACAGGCGGCAAAGACGTGATCGGCGGCATGGGTGACAAAGGCGTGAACGCCTCCATTGGTGCGCAATGGAAAGGCCGTGCAGCCCAGCTAGACAAAGAGGCGAATAGCATTCCCGCGTCTGAGCGGGGCAGCACTAAGATGAACTCCAAGCTTAGGCGCTGCGAAAATGGTGAAAAACCCAATTTAGTTTAAATATAGACTCAGTAGTGTCCCAACGTTTCCCCATCAGAACACCGTAAGTCAATGATTTACTTGCCAAATATCGCATTTCAGTCTGGTCTCGATTTGAACATCGA
>JAYWGO010000166.1:0-11216 GCA_043778205.1 Polaromonas sp.
GAGTACACTTATCCACAGTTGCTGATTCAAAATCAAGCAACCCGCCCTGGCTCAATATTGGATCGGCAGGGTGGTTCAATATTCAATCGGCGCTAACACCTTAGCTGCTAAGAGCTGGAGTTCCGTGAGGTGATCACAGCTTGTGATCACCTAAGCGCGCAAGTGTTGCGCTACTTCTTACGCGCCGCCTTCACCGCCGCGGTCTTCTTTGCCGTGTTCACGGCCTTCGCTTTAGCCTTCGGTGTCGGTTTATCCTGCGGCGTAAAGCCAATCGGCCGTTTGTGCGGCTCAGGCGCCACCATCAGCTCACGCAGCGCATCCATCACCTGCTTGAGCTGCGCGCGCGTGTTGCGGCTAAACGTGTCATGCTGCATCGCCAGCGATTCGGTCTTCTCTTCCAGCTTGGCCTCCAGCGCATCCAGCCGCTTGGCCAAGCCCTGGTGCGTCGCCACCAGTTCGCGCGAGTGGACTATGGGGTCACGTGGACTATGGAGTCAGGTCTCCCAACTTGCAAAACACCGTTTCAAGTACCTCTGAAGTTAAACTCACTCACTACATATTCCATAGCTGCCCAAGCAGGTTTTCAATGCCCTCAGCCCGACTTAATGCATACGACTCAGACAGCATTTACAATAACAACATGAAACCCAGCGTCTATGTAGAAACCTCTGTCATTAGCTATCTCACTGCCCGCCCTAGCCGGGACGTGATTGTTTTAGCGCACCAAGAAATCACCAGGCAGTGGTGGGAGTCTGGTCGCGATAAGGTACGTGTAGTCATCTCCGATTTTGTAGCCCAAGAGGCTGCGGCTGGTGATGCCGCAGCTGCAAAAGAACGATTGGCCGTAATTTTGGAGCTAGAACGTATCGATGTTGACCACAGAATAGACGTACTGGCCAAGGAGCTGCTGGCAAAAGGTGCCTTGCCAGTACAGGCTCTGTACGATGCGTTGCATTTGGCAGTGTGCGCAGTTAACCAGATCGACATCTTGGTTACTTGGAACTGCAAACACATTGCCAACGTAACGATGTATAGTTTGATGGAGAGCGTGTGCGACAGCCTTGGCTATAAAGCACCACGCATTTGTACACCGATAGAGTTATGGGGGATGTGATATGTGGCAAGACCCAATAGTCGAAGAAATTCACCAAATTCGCCATCAATTGGCCGCTCAGTGTGATAACGACCTGAGCAAGCTGGTAGAGCGTGCCATGCAAAATCAAAGAGATCGCGCACTAGCCGTCACACCCTTAAATACACCGTCTAACGCGCTTTTAAAGCCCCTACCAGCCCGGAACGCAACTGCATAAATAGTGTGATTTTTGTAAATCATATTTGCGCGCGCCTACCCACGCGTTACTGCCCATGTGTACGGGCGCGCAGAGGCTTTTCACGCTGCGCCGCAGGCAGCCCACTGGCCAGCAAAGGCTACCTTAGAAAAATCACCGACACCAACGCCACCACCGGCTGGGCATCGACGCACCCACCCCCGCAGGCCCCATGCCCATAGCCACCTTCACCGGCAACAGGCACTACGCTGTGCACACCGACCACCTGAACACGCCACGCCGCCTGACCCAGAGTAACAAACAGGTAGCCTGGCAGTGGGCCTTTAGTGCGTTTGGGGATGAGCAACCGACCCTGGCGAGGAACAGGTTTGTCGATCCAGTGACAACGCCCAATGCAGGCACGACCACCATTGCAGAGGTGACCTTTAACTTGCGCTATCCGGGGCAGTACTTTGATAAGGAGAGTGGGCTGAGCTACAACTATTTCCGCTCCTATGATGCGAAGACTGGGCGGTACTCGCAGTCCGATCCCGTCGATTTGCGCGGTGGTTGGAATAAATTTATTTACGCTGACGCTAATCCATTGAGTTTGACTGACCCGCTAGGATTGTGGTCAATAGGATCCGAGCTTTACGGCGGTATAGGCGGAGGAATTACCTTCACTTGCAGCGACGGAAAAATGGAGATCACTTCACGCTTAGGTACGGGCCTAGGTGGAGGCTTCGGTTTTGATCCAAATCAAGCGATCTCGCCTCATGCTGTTTCTAATGCCGGTTCAATAGCCAGAGCGTTTGGGACTGTAGGAGCGGAAGTTAAAGTTCCCACACTTTCAGCTGGTGCTTGAGCTACTTTGCGTGGGGGTAATGCTGTGACCACAAGAGTTGGAGGCGGTTATTTTGAAACAAGCTTGCCTCAGTTCGGTATGGGAAATTTTGCACCTAAGGTTGGGCTATTGAGAGCTGTTGGCGCGGAGTTTGGTGGATATTCCTCTGCCAATTTATGCACATGCAAGTAAGCTACAACCCCGTTCGATCATCACGATTCTGGCTAGCGTTGGCCGGTGTGTTAAGTGTGATTTTGTTATCTTGGTTTGCTCTAAATAATTTCGATAGAACCTTGATGAAGGCAAGAGCTTATGTATTAAGTGATCAGGCGATAAGCGCAAAAATTGGCGCTGTTAGTGATGTGACGCTTTACAAGTTGCGTTACATCGATATTCAGGTCGATCAAGAATCTTGCTTTGCTGAATATTATTTCTACGTTTCAGGCGCAAATGCTGGAGCCTTAAACATCAAAGCTCAAGCATGTGGTTTGCGTGAAAAACCCGTATTTAAACTAACTGAGCGATGAAATAAATTGCTACAAAATAAATAGCTTTTTGAGCCTTGTGTACAGATGCGCTTTAGCGACATTTGATAACTAAAACCCGTCATCCAAAGCACGCACGCCCACGCATGTGACCTCATGCACGAAAGCGCACGGTGTGCACCGCACCCGCAGCCACCAGCGCAGTCAGCTACACCCGCGACACCAAAGGGGTCGGTCTGGACTCGGGGTCAGGTATCCCGTCTTGCAAAAAACCGCCTTGAATCATCATCAAGTTGATGATTCACACGCTACGTATTCAATAGCTTTCTGTGCATTATTTCATTGAGCTAGCAGCACATCTTATACACGAATAGTGCTGCGAGTTTATAATCAAACTATGAAACCGCGCATCTACGTTGAAACCTCCGTTATCAGCTACCTCACAGCGCGGCCAAGCTCTAATGTCCTACTTTTTGCGCGGCAGCAATTCACTCGCGAGCTATGGGATTTGCAATCTGATAGGTTCGAGGCTTGGTTGTCTCCGCTGGTATTAGACGAAGCATCGCATGGTGACGCTAACGCGGCAGCCATTCGATTGCAAGTATGCCAAGGTTTGCCTGAGCTTGAGATCACGGATGAAGCCAAGGCATTTGCGCAGCAGCTGATCGATACCGGGGCCGTCCCGCCTACCGAGCCAGAAGATGCGCTGCATATTGCGCTGGCCACGGTGCATGCCATGGACTATATTGCCTCATGGAACTTTGCACATATGGTTGGCCCTGCGGCAAAATTCAAACTGCAAAACAAGATCAGTGCGTTAGGCCACAAGCCGCCTATCATTGCCACGCCCGAGGAAATTTTTGAGGAGTTATTACTATGACTTTACCTGTTGAACATCAAGCCGTTCCCGCAGCCAAGATAACCGGACTGCGCGACCCCATCTTGCAAGAGCTTTGGGACATTAAAGCCAAGCTCAACGCGCAAGCCCACTACAGCATTGAAGAAATTGTGCTGCGCCTGCAAGATCGAAAAAATCAATCGAAGCTTGAGGCAGCTAGCAATAAGCTGCATTGATTGAGTCAGCATGAGTGCTGCATATTTGATAGCTTCCTGCGAACTATTTACTTGCGCTGCAGCCACATTTAATGTCTAAAACACGTCATTCCAAGTCTCCACGCTCACGCGCATGTCCCCATGTGCGAAGAAGCACGCTGTGCACGGCAACGACCAGAGCCACCAGCGCCGTCACCTACACCTACGATGCCAACGGCACCCTGCTGGCCGCCCAATTTAATATATGACCTGAGCCAACTTGTGCAGCATGCTATGCAACGCCAAGAAGATCGCGCGGCGGAATTGGCAAATTTACGTGCAGCAGACACTACGCCATACTAAGACCAGCTGGCTGGGGTGCCGTTGCCAAAGCAGTGTGATGCACATACGCCGTTCTTGCTCGCTCTAGCGTGTGCAGCTTGCTGGGCAGCGCCCGGTTCGTCGCCAGCATCGAGCGCCATTGCACAAACGCCCGCACCACATGCACACTGATTTCGGTGGCGCGAGGGCTACCCAGCAAGGTGGCCGCCATGATGGCACCGTGCTCGGTGAAAGCCATCGGCAAATACTTGCTGTAGCGCCCGCGTCCTGGCTTGCCATCTTGGCTGCCCTTGTATGCTGCGTCTAAGCTTGCAATTAGCAACCTTAGAGATTGCGCCTCTTCGGCATAGAAGCTGAAACATAAAGTCCACTGGAAACCGCGTTAGATTACGCCGCAACTGCTGGTTAAATCGTTTGGTTGTTTCACCGTAAAAAGCAGCTAAATCGGTATCCAAAATCACCCGTTGGCCGCGGATGAGCTGAATGCGCTGGGCGATGTCGTCAATCGACAGCGGCGCGTGCGATGGGGTACTGGCTGCGTTGATGGTGGTAGTGGTAGTTGCCTTCGTCGCACAGCGTATTCATCTGTCTACGTCTGGTGGTATCGGGTAATTCAATTTGCACTGTGGTAATAGCTTTGCCCTGCCCTTAAAAAGTACGCCAAGTTTGCGATTGACTGTGTGGCTTTACCTAATTGAATACGACATTAATGTCTACCTCAATCCCGCCCAAACGCCTTCGACGGTGTGCCAATACAAGCCACGGGGCAGGGGTCGTCGCCTACCAAGCCTACTACGGGTTGGCCGCCGTAGCCTTCGCGGGCGCGCCAGCCGGGATCTTTGGTGAAGAGGTTTTGCCACATGCTGCCTACGTTAAATTGCGGTAGGGGTTTGCCGGGGTTTTGGGTTTCAAATTCTGCGCGGATCTCTGCGCCGGTTTTGTACCAAGCTACTTTGTTAAAGTAGCGTTTAAGGGTTTGGCCGCGCCAGCCTGCGTCTTTGGCCTGCGCCCACACTTCGTCGCCGTGTTGGATGTTCCATGCGGGGTTTAAGTCCCAGGCGGTGCGGCCTAGCACGTCGCCAAAGATGTACAGTTTGCCGCCTACCACGCGCCATTCGGTAGGGTCTGAGCCCAGTTTGAGTGCGTAGGCTGCGCCGCTGGCGCAAAAGCCGCCGTACTGCGGCTCAAATTTGTCGGGGGCGGCATCAAAGGCGGCTTTGTTGGCGGCGTTTAAAAAGTAGTAGGTGCGGCCTGTTAGCGTGGTTTGAAACACCGGGTTGCCGCGCATGCTTTGCTGCTGGGTAAAGTAGGCTACGGGGTCGTGGCCTAGCAGCATCACGTCTTGGCCGGTGATGTTTTTCATGGTGGCATAGGGTGTGCCGCAGGCGGCTAGCAGGGCTACAGCGCAGATTAAGCTGCACTTTAAACCGCACATTATGGCGCACTTGAATACAGTTTGCAGATGGTTCATGGCAGGCAATTTAGCGGGCTATAGGATGGTGTCTTTACACTGCGCTGTCATGCCGCGTCTTGAAAGCTTTTGGCACGCAAAGTTAGCACCAGGGTGTCGCGGTGGGCGCCGTCTGCGGTGGGCTGGATGGGGGTGGTTTCGTGCACTACGCGGGCATCGTCTAGCAGCAGCACGCTCCATGGCTCGGTCAGGGTAAAGCGCTGGCCGCGCGGGCCATCGGTCTCAAAAACGCGGGTTTCGCCGCCTTTAACACCCTGGCGCGCTACCAAAAATACGGCCACCAAATCTACCCCGTCGCGGTGCGCGCCCTCGGGTGTGGGGCGGCCTATGCCGCCTTCGGTGTCGATGCGAAACTGGTGCGCTTCGGCATACCAGGGCTGGGGGCTGCGCAGTTGGTTGGCCAGCAGAGCCATCCAGCGCAGCAAGGCGTGCCATGCGTCGGTATGGGTGGTGGCGGCCACGGGCTCAAACCAGCGCTGCATGCCGCCGTGCAGCGCGTTGTACTCTAGCGGCTGCCAGTGGGCACGGTGGGGGGTGGCTTGTACATGGAGTGCGCTTTGCACTTGAAGTGCACTTTGCGCTTTGAGCGTGCCTTGCAACGGGGGTGCGCTTTGCATTGGGGCGGCACCAATAACGTAGCTGGCGTGGCGGCGTTTGCGGTATTTGCCGCCGTCTTTAAGGTACGCATCGGGCGCTAGCAGGTCCCAGCTGCTGCCCAGTGCGGCCAAATCGGGCAGTGTGCACTGCGCTAGCTGCGCTACATCGGCTGCGGGTAGCAGCGCAAAACCTTGTTGGCGCAGCGCAGGCAGCAAGGTGGCGGGGTGGGTATAGGGCGGCACAAAGCCGTGGTGGTGTTCAGACATTGGGCAAATTTAAATTGTAAGCATCAATATTATGAATTATAGGCCTCTGGCCCAAGGAAATGCTGCACAAGCAGCTATTAAAATAGTAGTGATTGAAAATAATGTACAGCTTAGCGCGGCAGGCCGCACTAGGCTGATTAAGGCCTTAATCAGACCTTTACGGGGCTTGCAAACTGCGACACATCGGTGCTTAAGTCGGCATGGCCGCCAAAATGCTCTATGCAAAAGTCTACAAAGGCGCGCACCCTGGCGGGCAGTTGCTTACGGCTGGGGTAGTGGATAAACAATTGCCAGCCCTCTGGTGCATGCTGTGCCAGGCAGGTTTTAAGCTGGCCTTGCCGCAAGGCCGCCAACGCCAGCGGCTGCGGCAGCTGGGCAATGCCCAAGCCGTCCACACAGGCCTGCAACAGGGCACGAAAATCGTTGCAAACAAAACGGCCAGGGTGCTGCAGCATTTGCATGCTGCGTGCACCGTCTTTGCGGGTTTGCACAAAAAACGGTGTGGCCTGCTCCTTGCCCGTTATTTGCAGCTGCAACAGCGCATGTGCAGCTAAATCGTCCAGCTTGGCGGGTGTGCCTTGGGCCGCCAGGTAAGCAGGCGAGGCACACAAAAGCAGGCGCATGGGGCCCAGGGGGCGGGCCACAAAAGCGGCGTCATTCAGCACCCCCACCCTAATGCCCACGTCAAAGCGCTTGGGAATCAAAGAGGTGGAGTCTTCGCTCAGCTCAAGCTCTAGCGCAATGTCGGGGTAGCGGGCGTAAAAAGCGGGTAACAAGGGAATCAAATACAAAAAAGCCACGGGCGATACCAGTGTGGCGCGCAGCTTACCGCTGGGGTGCTGCGCATCGCTGGCAATGTCTTTGCAGGCAGCATCTAGCTGGGCCAGCGGCCCTTGGCACTGCTCTAAAAAAGCCTGTCCTTCGGGGGTAAGCTGCAGCGCCCGGGTGCTGCGCGCAAACAAGCGCACGCCCAAGCTTTTTTCTAGCCGGCTGATGTTTTGGCTAACCGCCACGGGGGAAATGTCCAGCTCGCGGGCGGCAGCCGCAAAGCTGCCCAGCTCGGCCGTTCGGGTGAAGTTAAGGATTCCGCGCAGGGTTTGCATAGCGGTATGGTAGGCGCAAAGTCTTTTGATTGCAAAGTTTTTATGTGTAATCTATGAAGTATTTAGGCAATTGCGCAGCAGGGCTGCTGTGCATAAAGTGGGGCTTCCTCCACTTAACCACCCAAAGGAACCCCATGAAATACCTGCTGCTTTGCCAGTTTCAACCCGCCGCCTTTGCCAACATGCCCGCCGAGGCAGGTGCCAGCATCATGCAAGAGATGATGGAGTACAACCACCAGCTCATCCAAGCAGGCGTGTTGCTGGCCGCTGGGCAGCTAGCCCCACCCGAGACAGCGCAGCGTGTATTTGCTGTAGACGGCCGCATCAGAACCCAAGAAGGCTTGGCCCTGGCGGGCGACACCCAAATTGGCGGCTACTACCTGATAGACGTGCCCGGCGAACCCGAGGCCACTGGCTGGGCTGCCAAGTGCCCCGCAGCCAAGATGGGCGCACTGGAAGTGCGCCATGTGGTCTATTCGCCTATGTAGTTTGTCCCTTTACAGCGGGGCTCTTAACTTGGCTGGGGTGCTTCGCCGCTAACTTGCTCTTGGGTGTGGCGTGGGAAAAGCGCTCTTGGACACGATGTGCCGTCGATGCCGGTTATTATTTGCCGTTGTTATTGCCTGTCGCATTCACCACCATGTACGTGTGATGAACAACCCACCCATTTAAAACCCGCTCGCCATGGCTACCCTCTATTTCGCGCTGCTGTTTGCGGGCCTGTGCGCCCTGCTCCAATGTGCTCTTACCGCGCTGGTGGTTGTGCGGCGCATGCAAACCGGCGTGAACCTGATGGATGGCGGCGACGCACAGCTGCTACAGCGCATTCGTGCACATGGTAATTTTGCCGAAACCGTGCCCATGGCCTTGCTGCTGATGGCGCTGCTAGAACTTAAAGGCTTGCCGCCAGTTTGGCTGGTATGTTTAGGCTTGGCACTGGTGACGGGCCGCGTGCTGCACGTTGGCGGCATGCTGGTTAGCGGCTTAAGGTGGTGCAGGATGGCCGGTATGGCGCTGACACTGGCGGTGATCAGCTTTGAGGGGGCGTTGTGTATTTGGGTTTTTCTGCGCTAGGAAGACATCTGCTGCCAAGCAGGCAGCATTGCCACGTGCACATGTTTCCTTAAAGGGTATTGTGCAGAGCGCACGGTATTTTTTTAGCAATCGCTTATCCTTTCTTTGCTTGTGTTTATCAACCCAAGCTTTTTAATCTCTTTAGGTAATTTGTATGGCTAAATTTCGTAAACTTTTGATTATTTGTGCTGCCACTGGCACCTTGGCCCTAGGGGCCTGTACTTCAGCACCTGTGGCGCAAACCGCTGCTGCGTCCAGCGCAGTGGCCATGTCGTCGCGATTGTCTGGCGCTAACGAGGTACCGGCTAGTACCAGCGCAGGCTCGGGCACCCTTGAGGCCAGCTTTGACAAGCAAACCAGCATGCTCACCTGGACAGTAACCTATTCGGGCTTGACTGGCCCGGTAAAAGCAGGGCATTTTCATGGCCCAGCTCTGGCAGGTGCCAACTCTGGTGTAGCACTGGGTTTTACAGGCAGCATGGACAGTCCCATCAAAGGCTCGGCTACGTTAACCGCTGCGCAGGCTGCTGATGTGATGGCAGGCAAGTGGTATGTTAATTTGCATACCGCTGCTTTCGCCGGGGGCGAAATTCGCGGTCAACTGGCTGCCAAATAAAGACCGTGGTTGGCAAAGCCTACGCTTTCGCCAACCGCGCAAACGTCTTGCGAAACTTGGCCACCTTGGGTGCCGCCACGGCCATGCAATAGCCTTGCGTGGGGTTGCGGGCAAAGTAGTCTTGGTGGTAGTCCTCGGCGGCGCTGTAGTTGGCCAGGGGCAGCACCTCGGTAACGATGGCACTGCTGTAGTGTTTGCTGGCAGTCAGCTCGGCAATGATCTCGTCAGCAACTAACTTTTGCTCTGGGCTGGCAAAATAAATACCGCTGCGGTACTGGGTGCCTTGGTCGTTGCCTTGGCGGTTTAAGGTGGTGGGGTCATGAATGACAAAGAAAATCTCCAGCACTTCGCGGGTAGAAATTACCGCTGGGTCATACACCAGCTTGACCACCTCGTTGTGCCCCGTGCGGCCGCTGCACACTTGCTCGTAGGTGGGGTTAATGGCTTCGCCGTTACTGTAGCCGGACTCGACATCAAGCACACCGCGCACGGCCACGTAGACGGACTCGGTACACCAAAAGCAGCCGCCGCCCAGGGTAATGGTTTGGGCACTCGAAGGGAAATTAGTTGACACTTAAAGTATCTCCATAAAAGTCGTTAAACTGCTGTCATAGTACAGCGTATAAGCACTGCACACCACCCAAGGATTGTCTATGAAACGCGATGCCCTCCCCACCAAAGCTGTCTTTGACTGGCAAGACCCTTTTTTGTTGCGTGAACAGCTTACAGATGACGAGCGCGCAATACAAGAAGCGGCCCACCAGTTTTGCCAAGACAAGCTGCAAACCCGCGTGCTGATGGCCGCGCGGCACGAGAAGTTTGACCGCGAGATCATGACGGAAGCCGGCGCGATGGGCTTTTTAGGCTCCACGATTGAAGGCTACGGCTGCGCGGGGCTGAACTACGTGTCTTACGGCTTGGTAGCCCGCGAGGTAGAGCGTGTAGACAGCGGCTACCGCAGCGCCATCAGCGTGCAAAGCTCGCTGGTAATGCACCCGATTAACGAATACGGCAGCGAGGCACAGCGCCAAAAATACCTGCCCAAATTAGCCACTGGCGAATGGGTGGGCTGCTTTGGCCTGACCGAGCCTAACCACGGCAGCGACCCGGCCAGCATGCTCACCCGCGCCAAGCCCGCAGTACGCGATGGCGTAGACGGCTACACCGTCAATGGCGCGAAGATGTGGATTACCAACAGCCCAATTGCCGATGTGTTTGTGGTGTGGGCCAAGCTGCAAAACGACGACGGCACCGTAGGCGGCCAAGAAGCCATTCGCGGCTTCGTGCTGGAAAAAGGCATGCCGGGCTTAACCGCCCCCAAAATCGAAGGTAAGATGAGCCTGCGTGCCAGCATTACCGGCGAGATAGTGATGGACGGCGTGTTTGTGCCAGAGGCCAACTTGCTGCCCAACGTGAGCGGCCTCAAAGGCCCGTTTGGTTGCCTGAACAAAGCGCGCTATGGCATTGCTTGGGGCGCTTTAGGTGCAGCCGAGTTTTGCTGGCAAGCGGCCCGCCAGTACACCCTAGACCGTGTGCAATTTGGCCGCCCCTTGGCGCAAAACCAGTTGATTCAAAAGAAGCTGGCCGACATGCAAACCGAGATCACCCTGGGCCTGCAAGCCTGCCTTCGCGTAGGCCGCCTGATGGACGAAGGCAAGGCCGTGCCCGAAATGATCAGCCTGGTTAAACGCAACTCTTGCGGCAAAGCGCTGGACATTGCCCGCATGGCCCGCGATATGCACGGCGGTAATGGCATTCACGACGAATACCACGTGATTCGCCACATGGTGAACCTGGAAGCTGTCAACACCTACGAAGGCACACACGATGTGCATGCGCTCATTCTCGGTCGGGCTCAGACGGGTTTGCAGGCGTTTTACTGATGCATTGACGATTATTTAGCCTTTTAGCCTTGTCGCCCAAGGAAATTCTGCATGGGCAGCTATGTATTTTATAGTTTCGTGGTTTGTTTGACTGAGGTGTTTTGAACAGCCCGTGGCAATGCTTTTGTGCCTTGTTCAGCTTGGTCGGGCGACGGGACATGTTATTTGCAAACTTCCGCGAATCACGCGCAGGCCACCTGAGTATTTGCCCGTTTGGAAGTACGACGCGCCTTCG
>JAYWGO010000167.1:0-43667 GCA_043778205.1 Polaromonas sp.
TCCTGCCTAAAAATCAGGCAGAGCTAGTAAAACACCTGGCTCAGTTTTGCATCGGCACAACCTTCATTAGTGGCTCAGTTTTCGGTCGGCGGCAACAACCGTCAAAATCGTTGTTCAAATAGACCAGGAGCGTTAGCTTGCTAGTTAAACCCCCTTCTACCCAACTACCGTCCTTGTGCATCTTGAAACGCTGGCCTTCAGAGTATTTGTAAAACCGAATATCTTTAGGCAAGCCAATAGCCGCCTGTCCGTCCAAAGTAGGCAGCTGTACTTTGCTCAAATACTCCCATAACAAAGCCACCCATGGCCCAGACGGATACTGCGCTCGCTCGTTGTTGCGAATGTTAGGCATCATTTTTTGACCTGCAGTTGTTCTTACTCCCGCCATACCAAACCCTTGGCTTTCGGCATCTGCAATCAATGCATCGCACTGCGCAATGGTTAAGAAACTATCAATGGAGTACACATGGTCGGAGTGAGCGATTAATTGCATATATTTCCCCTGAACTGAGTCAACTGGTAATTAACTATGCCACATTAGTGAGCAGGAAATCGTTCGAAATTTCTTTTACTTCTCTATTGACAGAAATTAAAGACAGGTTTATATTTAACTTCAAGAGAAAGCCTAAACCATGCAGCTTAGCCAAACCAGCCAAAAATTCATCCTTCACTGGGGTGAGATGGGTACGCGCTGGGGGGTTAACCGCACGGTGGCGCAGATTCATGCGCTGCTGTACCTTACTGGTAAGCCGCTGCCTGCTGACGAGATTGCCGATACGCTGGCTGTGGCGCGCAGCAATGTGAGCAATTCGATCAGTGAGCTGAAGGCTTGGAACCTGGTGAAACTGGTACATGTGATGGGCGATAGGCGTGACCATTTTGAGGCCAGCACCGATATTTGGGAGCTGTCGCGTACCATCGTGCGCGAGCGCAAAGAGCGCGAAATTATGCCCACCATTGACATGCTGCGCAGCCTGCTAGACCACCCCGAGATTATGCTAGACGGCTTGGAACGCGCCAACCGCGTGCGCGAAATGCTGACCATGCTAGAGACAATGACGGTATGGAGCGATGAGATGCTGCGGCTGGACACCGAGACGCTGACCAAAGTGTTAAAACTGGGCGCAAAAATCCAAAAACTCATTCGGGGTGATGCACCTGCAGCACCTGTCAGCGCCAAAGATAAGGCTTCAAATGACATGCAAGCGATGGGCTCGGTGATTGGGCCGTGAGTTAAATCTGACCAGCCCTTTTTTTGGTAATTAATTTCTGTTTTTACTGAAATAACTGTAAATAAGAATTGAAGTGCCACTATGAACACCATCTTTCCCCTCACCTTACTCTACGACGGCGCATGCCCTGTGTGCAACCTGGAGATGGACAACCTCAAAGCCCGCAACAAAGCAGGCCTACTGAAGTTTGTCGACATCTCTGTGCCGTTTTTTGACACCACACCCTATGGCGCAACACTGGCGCAGATGAACGGCTTGGTACACGCTGTGCGCGCAGACGGGCAGCTGGTAGTGGGCGTAGAAGTATTTCGCTTGGCCTATGGTGCAGTAGGCTTAGGGCACTGGACGGCAGCTACAGGTTGGCCTGTTCTAAAACCTGCGTTTGATGCAGCCTACGCCGTGTTTGCACGCAACCGTTATGGTTTTTCGGCTGCCTTCATGCCGCTGCTAGAGCGTGTGCGTGCGTACCGCGCGGCAAAGCGCAATGCAGCTATAGACACTGCTGCGCGCCAAGCCGCCGCTGCCGCCAGCGCCTGCAGCGAGGGGCAATGCGCCGCGCCTGGCAACGCTGCAGACAAGCCTCTGCTTTAAAGATTAATTCACAAGGAGTACACCATGAAAGTTATTGTTTTTGGCGGTGCAGGCATGATTGGCCGCGCGGTTGCTACCGAGCTGCGCGCCCATGGGCACCAGGTGCTGACGGCTGGCCGCAAGGGCTGTGACGTAACGGTAGATTTTCGCTACGACAACACACCCGCGCTGTTTGCCACTGTCGTGCGCGGGGCCGACATTGTGGTCAATGCAACTGGCATCTTGATAGAGCGCGCAGACAACACGTTTGATGCGGTGTATGTCAAAGCGCCCACGGCTTTGTTTGCCGCCTGCGCCGCAGAGCGGGTTGCGCGCATTGTGCATATCTCGGGCTTGGGGCTTAGCCACAGCACCAGCGGGCGATATACCGCTGCCAAGCTGGCTTGCGAGCGCGCCGTGCAGGCGGGCCCGGTGGACTACGCCGTCGTGCGCGCCGGCTTGGTGCTGGGCGCACAAAGCCCCGCCACGCAATTATTCCAGTGGCTGGCCAAGCTGCCCATCATCGCCCTGCCTGGCTGGTTTAAGGGCGGCGGCTTTCACCCCGGCGCATCACTGCTGGCACCCATGCAAGTGCAAGACGTGGCCGAGGCTGTGGCGCGCATCTGCGAACACCCCAAAGCCCTGCGCCGCGTGATCGAACTGGCTGGCCCCGAGGTGATGACCTACCGCGAGATGCTGCAGCGCTACCGCCACGCGGCCGGCAAAGGCCCCGCCCTGTGGCTGCCCATGCCCTGGTGGCTGATGAAGCTGGCCGCCTTGGCAGCGGCCTACTTGCCGCAAACCGTCTACAGCATCGACACCATGCGCATGCTGCAAGCGGGCGGTACCACTGAGCATAATGAAGCGCTGTACTGGCTGCGCCATATGCCAAAACCTCTTATGACCCAAGGAAATGCTGCACAAGCAGCTATTAAAAGCGTAGTGGCTTAATTCACACAGGCTGCATGCACGCAGCATTAAACTCGTCCCGGTCAAAACCTGATTCAAGATCCTATTCAATACCCACCCAATACCTATTTAAGGCCCACCATGTCCCATGCCGTTCAAAACTCTACCCTGCTACTAGGCGCAGCCTTTAGCGCAACGGCTGCAGCGCTGCATGTTGGCATCGTCATTAAAGGCGCGCCGTGGTACCGGTTCTTTGGTGCGGGTGAGCGCTTTACACTGGCCGCAGAAAAGGGCCACGGCTGGCACGATGTGGCTACACTGGCGATTGCTTTTTTACTGGCCACCTTTGCCGCCTACGCCCTGTCTGGCGGCGGCTACCTGCGGGCTTTGCCGCAGCTTAAATGGGTGTTGTGCGCTATCACAGCGGTGTATTTGGCACGTGGCGTGCTGGGCTTTTTGCTGATCTTATGGCCCAAGCGCAGCCACAGCATGCGGTTTTTAGTGGTCAGCTCGGCGGTATGCTTTGGCATGGGTGCAGTGCATTTGCTGGGATTGGTACAGGTTTGGAAGATGTGGAATTTTTCAATATTTCAAGCATTTTAGGGCTATCGCCCAAGGAAATGCTGCACAGTTAGCTATAAAATAATGAGCAGCTACACCATTGACTAAACCCCACTGAGTAAACCCCATTGCATACTACCCTGCCCACTTCTGCGCAACACGGCCTGCCAGCCCAGCGCATCGCCGTCGCAATTGTCGGTGCAGGCTTTGCCGGGCTGGCCAGCGCCACCCTGCTGGCACGCGCAGGCCACCGGGTGACGGTGTTTGAAAAGTTTGCCGCGCCGCAAGCGCTGGGCGCGGGTATTTTGGTGCAGCCCACGGGCTTGGCGGCTATGCGCAGGCTGGGCATAGAAAACGAGATTTTGGCCCACGGCGCTAAAGCCGACTGGCTGCACGGAGTAAACCACCGTGGGCGGCGGGTGATTGATATTCGCTATGACCGCTGGCAGCGCGGCAGCTACGGCCTGGGCCTGCACCGGGGCGTGCTGTTTAACGCACTGTGGAAAACCGCTACTGAGGCAGGTGTGCAGATCACCACAGGGCATGAGGTAACGCAACTGGCCGAGCTAGCTGGCTACGACCTGCGCGTGATTGCCGACGGCGCTGGCTCGCTGTTACGCGGGCAAACCGGGCTGAAGTTCAAAGACGCGCTCTACCCCTGGGGCGCTGTCTGGGCCGTACTGCCCGACCCTGAGCGCAAGTACGGCACCACGCTGTGGCAGTGGTACCGCCAGGCCCACCAGATGCTGGGCATCATGCCCACCGGCTTGGCACCGGGCAGCAGCACACCGGTGGTCAGCCTATTTTGGAGCCTGCGGGCCGACAGTTACCCCGCACTGCAGGCCGCAGGCTTACAGGCTTGGAAAGACACCGTTTTGGCGCTCAACCCCGGCTGCGCCGGGCTGCTGGCGCACATCACGACAATGCAGCAACTGACCTGGGCACGCTACCACGACGTGGTAATGCCGCGCTACCATACCGATAACACGGTAGTCATAGGTGATGCGGCCCACGCCACCAGCCCCCAGCTAGGGCAAGGCACTAATTTAGCGTTGCTAGATGCGCTAGCCTTGGCAGATTGCATGGCCAAGCACACAGACATGCCCAGTGCATTAGCGGCCTACACCCGCGCCCGCAAAGGGCATTTGCACTTCTACAGCCAAGCCAGCCATTTGCTCACGCCGCTGTTTCAAAGCGACCTGACGGTGCTGCCGTGGTTGCGCGATGTGTTTTTGGCTACCAGCTCGGGGTGGCCTGTGCTGAAGGGGGTGAACTTGCAGACGCTGGTGGGCGTGCGCAAAGGGTGGCTGGGGGGCCAGCTGCGGCTCTAGTCTTTGCTCTGCGGTGCATCCCAGTCACTTGCTTGGTTTTCTTGCGAGATAGCGTGCGCAAACTGCACTTATCAGGCCGGCGGTGCTACTTCAGCTGCGCGGCTGTCCCCCGTGTTGGCCTAGGGCCAACGACTCCTTGATGCCGCTACGCTGAAGTAGCACCGCCGACCTGATCACATTGAAGTGGTGGGATATCAACGGTCGCGCACCTACCGTATCCGCTGCCCTGGCGCTTGGTGTGTACGGCGTAGCGGCATCAAGGAGGAGCCCGAAGGGCGGGGGACAGCCGCGTAGCCGTACACACCAAGCACCAGGGCGTACACACCAAGCGCAAGGGCGTACACACCAAGCGCCAGGGCGTACACACCAAACGCCAAGGCCTACAAACACAAGACGATGCAACTATCCCGTAAAAAACCTACGCAACCGCAGGCACCTCCCGCTTAACCCGAAACCAAGCCGCATACATGGCCGGCAGTGCCAGCAGCGTCAGCACAGTAGCCACAACCAAGCCCCCCATAATCGCCACCGCCATCGGCCCCCAAAACACGCTGCGCGACAACGGGATCATCGCCAGCACGGCCGCCGCAGCCGTCAACACAATAGGCCGCAAACGGCGCACAGCAGACTCCACAATTGCGTCCCATGCAGGCACACCCGCCGTAATGTCTTGCTCAATTTGGTCAATCAAAATCACCGAGTTGCGCTGAATCATGCCCATCAGCGCAATCACGCCCAGCAGGGCCACAAAACCAAACGGGCGGTTAAGCAGCAGCAGCGCGCCAGCTACACCCGCAATGCCCAGCGGCCCGGTTAAAAACACCAGCATGGCGCGGCTAAAGCTTTGCAACTGCAGCATCAGCAGGGTAAAGGTAATGAACAGCATGATCGGCACGCCCGCTGCAATCGAGGTTTGGCCTTTGCTGGCCTCTTCCACCGCACCGGCCACTTGCACTGCGTAGCCTGGGGGCCAACTGGTTTGCAGCGCTTTGAGCGCAGGCAGCAGCTCGTTGGTTACGGTGGCGCCCTGCAGGCCTTCGGCAACATCGGCGTTTACGGTAATAGCGTAGTCGCGGTTTTCGCGCCACATCACGCCCGGTTCCCACACAAAAGTAGGCTTGGCAATTTGCAGCAGCGGTATGCTGCGGCCCGTGCTGGTAGGCAGGTAAGCGTTGCCCAGGTCGGTAATCGCGTCGCGCTCAGACAATGGCTGGCGCAGCACAATGTCGATCAGCTTGTCGCCGTCTCTGAACGTACCCACCGCGGTGCCGCTGACGATAGCGCGCGAGGCTTGGGCAATGCTTTGGCTGCTTACGCCCAGCGCCCGTGCTTTGGCTTGGTCTACGTCCAGGCGCAGGGCTTTGACCGACTCGTTCCAGTTGTCGTTGACACCACGGGTGTTGCTTGACTTGCGCATTTCGGCTTTCACTGTGTCAGCCAAGCCGCGCAGCACGGCGGGGTCGCTGCCCACTACGCGAAACTGCACCGGGTATTGCACCGGCGGGCCGTTGGGCAGCAGCTTGGCGCGGCTGCGCACTTCGGGGAACTCGGTGGCCATCAGGGTAGGAAGTTTGAGGCGCAAAATTTCCCGCGCATTCAAATCTTGCGGCAGCACAATCATTTGGCTGACATTGCTTTGCGGAAATATTTGGTCCATTGGCAAATAAAAGCGCGGCACACCCGTGCCTACCCAGGTGTTTACGCTGACCATGCCAGGCTCTTGCATCAGGCGCTGCTCTAGGCGCTTGACCACGGCTTCATTGGCGGCCAGGCTGGTGCCTTCGGTAAACCACAGGTCTAGCAAAATCTCCGGGCGTGAAGAATCTGGGAAGAACTGTTGCTGCACTTTGCCCATGCCCACAATGCCCAATGCAAACACCAGCACGGTCATGCCGATGGTGGCCCAACGGTACTTTACGCACCAGTTCACGGCGCGGCGAAACACCCGGTAGAAAGGCGTGTCAAAGTGCTCTTGGTGGTCTGCACCGTCGCCAGTGTGCTCGCCGTTGCCGTTGCGCATGGCTTGGTTGTGCTTGTGCTTCAAAATTAACAGGCCAAGATAGGGCACAAAATACACCGACACCACCCAGCTGATCAGCAGGGCAATGACCGTTACGGCAAAAATCGCAAAAGTGTATTCACCAGTGAGTGATTTGGCAATACCGATAGGCAAAAAACCCACCGCTGTAATCAAGGTGCCCGTTAGCATGGGCATGGCGGTCAGCTCGTACGCAAAGGTGGCGGCGCGTACTTTGTCGTAGCCCTCTTCCATTTTGCGCACCATCATTTCCACCGCAATGATGGCATCGTCTACCAACAGGCCCAGCGCAATAATCAGCGAGCCCAGTGAGATTTTGTGCAGCCCCAAGCCAAAATACCACATGGTCAAAAAAGTCACTGCCAGCACCAGCGGAATGGTAATGCCCACCACCAAGCCAGGCCGCATATCGACGTAGTAGCGCTTGTACAGCGGCACCTGCTTGCCTCTGCTGTGCAGGCCCAGCGCCAGAAAGCTGACCACCAGCACGATGATAACGGCCTCTATCAGCACGCCAACAAATTCGTTGACGGATTTGCTGACCGCTTTAGGCTGGTCTTGAATTTGCACTAGCTGCGCGCCTGCAGGCAAGGATTTTTCTATCCGTGCTGTGGCCACGGCCAGCGCCTTGCCCAGGGCAATAATGTCGCCGCCCTTGGCCATCGATACGCCCAACACAATCACCTCTTGGCTGCTGACTTTGCCTTGTGGGTCCAGGTCCGTGGTGCGCACTTTCACCTGGGCGGGGTCGGTGTAGCCGCGCTTGATGTCGGCTATGTCGCCCAAGCGAATTTGCGAAGCACCAGCCCCGGCAGCACCGCTTTTGATCGGCATGGCTTGGAGCTGTTCAATGGTGTTGAACTGCCCGCCTACGCGAATTTGCAGCACATCCAGCGGCGTGGTGATGACACCAGCGGGCTCGATGGCGTTTTGCGCATTCAGCTGGGCCAGCACCGCGTTAAAGTCCAGCCCCAGCTGGCTGATGCGCTTTTGCGATATTTCAACAAACAGCTTTTCATCCTGTTGGCCAAACAGCTCTACTTTAGATACGTCTTTCACCCGCAGCAGCTGCTGGCGCACATCGTCGGCAAAGGCTTTGCCTTCGGCGTAGTTAAATCCGTCGGTTTTTACTGCGTACATCACGCCAAACACATCGCCAAATTCATCGTTAAAAAACGGGCCTTGCACACCGGGTGGCAAGGTAGCGCGAATGTCGCCTACTTTTTTGCGCACGCTGTACCAAATGCTGGGCACATCTTTGGGGTTGCCAGAGTCTTTCACCTGAAAAATAATCAAGGCCTCGCCGGGCTTGGCGTAGGAGCGAATTTTGTCGGCCAGCGGCACTTCTTGCAGCGTTTTTTCAATCTTGTCCACCACCTGCTCGTGCACCTGCTGGGCCGTAGCACCGGGGTAGAACAGGCGAATGGCCATCACCCGAAAGGTAAACGGCGGGTCTTCGTCTTGGCCTAGCTGAAAGTAAGCGGCAAAGCCTAACAGCAGCATCACCACCATCAGGTAGCGGGTCAAAGCGGGGTGGTTTATGGCCCAGGCTGAGAGGTTAAATTTAGCCGGCGGTGGCAGCGCAGAGGCAGGCGGTGGTGTTAGGGGTGCGGTCATGGCAGGCTCACTTGGCGGTGGCTGCAGGAGCCGCTGTGGAAGCAGAGGCCGCAGAATTTTCCGTGATCAGTGGTGCTACGTTTTTAGTAGCTTCCTGTGCAGCATTTCCTTGGGTCAGCGCCGTATTTTCCTTAAAAACAGTCACTTTTTGACCTGGCTGCAGCACATGCACCCCCGCAGTCACTACCCAAGCACCAGGTGCCAGCCCGGCGGCAATGATGGCCTCGTTGCCGTCTGCTGTGGCTATTTGCACCTGGGTGTTTTTTACCGTCATACTGGTTTTATCTAACACCCACACATAGCTGGCCTGGCTTTGTTGAAACAGCGCGCTGGTAGGCAGCTTGAGCACTTGCACGGCGGCCACAAGGCTGTCTGGCAGGACGGTGACGGTTGAACCCAGCGCAGGGGCGCTGGCAGCGTCTACCGCTACTTTGACCGGGAAGGTGCGCGTAACGGGGTCGGCACTGGCACCTACCTCGCGCACCCGGCCTTGCAGGCCAGCTTGCTTATTGCCTGCAGCGTCAGTAGCGCCTGCCGCTTGGGCCCAGCGTTTAATCGACACCGTAGCGCCCACGGCCAGCAGGCGCACCCGGTCTTCAGGCACGCTAAAGACCACATCGCGCGGCCCGTCTTGCGCTATGCGCACCACCGGCGTACCGGCGCTCACCACCTGGCCTGGCTCGGCCTCTACCGCAGTCACCACGCCCGCCACATCGGCCACCAGGGTGGTGTAGCCTGCTTGGTTACCCTGCGTTTTAAGTTGCACTTGAGCTTGGTCTAGCTGGGCCTGGGCGGCTTTGAGGGCCGCCTCGCGGCGCTCTAGCTCGGCACCGCTGATAAAGTTTTGGTCTCTCAATGCGGCAAAGCGCTTAAAGTCAGCGGCGGCCAGGTCGCGGTTGGTGCTGGCGGCAGCCACCAAGGCGCGGGCTGCATCGGTGGCCAGCTTGTAGTCTTGGGGGTCTATCTGCGCCAGCACTTGGCCTATTGCAACACGCTGGCCCACCTCGGCTTGGCGTTTGGTAATTTTGCCAGCCACCCTAAAGCCCAGCCGCGACTCTACCCTGGCGCGCACTTCGCCAGAGTATTCGTAGTTAGCTTCCAAGCCGCCCAAGCCTACTTGCAGCACCTTGACAGCGCGCACTGGCTCGGCCTGTGGCGCAGGTTTGCTGCACGCTGACAGACCTGCCAGCAAGCTTATTGCTATACTAATAGTAGCTACTCGTGCAGCATTTCCTTGGGTGATAGGCATAAAAGGCTTTGAAAACATAGAAGTGATCGGCATACGTAGCTCGCTAATGACTGACTGGTTAGTAATTTATAACAAGCCGCTCGGTTTGTCAAGGCAAGGCCCGGTAAAAATGCCGTGTTTTGCAAACCCTGCACGGCATAATCCCGGCGCTAAAAAACACCCCCTTTCAAATTTCAGACACGCAAGTGACAACCCTAAGCCCCAGCGCCCGTCTCTCGCGTGACAATGGCAGGCAATACAGTCACCCACAAGACCGCCCATGGACGAACCTATCCTTACCATCGATGAACGCGAGGCGATCAATTCTGGTCGCTGGTTTTCATCCCTCACACCCAGCCTACGGCACGACATACTGCGATGCACTTACGTCAAACGCTACAAAGAAGGCGAGCTTATTTGCGCACGCGGCGACACGGCCGACGAGTGGATAGCCTGCGCGCGCGGCGCGCTGCGGGTGTCCAGCACCTCGGTGTCGGGCAAGCTGGTTACGCTGGCCTATGTAGAGCCGGGCATTTGGATGGGTGATGTGAGCATGTTTGACGGCGACCGCCGCACCCACGACGTGTATGCACGCGGCGACACCTCCATTGTGTGTGTAGCGCGTGCCGACTTTCGCAAAATTTTGGCAAGCCATGTTGAGCTGTACGAGGCACTGATGCGCCTGCAGGCCCGCCGCATCCGCCTGCTGTTTGGCTTGGTTGAAGACTTAAACACCCTGCCTCTGCGCGCCCGTCTGGCCAAACAGCTGGTGCACTTGGTGCGCAGCTACGGTGTGCCCAGCCTCTCCAACAACGAAGAGATGCGCATTGGCCTGCACCTGGCACAGGAAGAACTGGCACAGCTGCTAGGCGCGTCGCGCCAGCGCGTGAACCAAGAGCTCAAAGCAATGGAGCGCGAAGGCATTATTCGCGTTGAGCCCGCAGGGCTGGTGATTTGCCAGCGCGATGCGCTCAAGAAAATTGGAGATGCCGATGTTTAAATGCATAGCGGCATTTGCATGCCAGTTGGGCCGATTAAGCCTGTCAGGCCTGGCACCATGAGCGAGTTTGACCATTTTGTAGGCACCCGTGCGGTAGGCGAAAAAAATGCTTTTGACATCGCAGCACTGAGTGCTTGGTTAGAGGTTAACTTAGACGGCTTTGCAGGCCCTTTGACCGTAGAAATGTTCAAAGGCGGCCAGTCAAACCCCACCTACAAGCTCATCACACCAGCCAAGTCGTATGTCATGCGGGCTAAGCCTGGCCCGGCGGCCAAGCTGCTGCCCTCTGCCCACGCCATCGAGCGTGAGTTTGCTGTGATGCGCGGGCTGTACGGCACTGATGTGCCGGTAGCGCAAATGCACTGCCTGTGCGAAGACGAGTCTGTGATTGGCCGCGCTTTCTACATCATGGAGTTTGTGGCAGGCCGCGTGCTGTGGGACCAAGCCCTGCCCGGCATGACCCCGGCTGAGCGCGGTGCCATCTACGCTGAGATGAACCGCGTTCAAGCCGCCTTGCACAGCGTGAACTTTACCCAGCGCGGCCTGGCGGGCTACGGCAAGCCCGGCAACTACTTTGAGCGCCAAATAGGCCGCTGGAGCAAGCAGTACCAAGCCAGCGTAACCACGCCCATACCCGAGATGGACCAACTCATTGAATGGCTGCCCGCGCACATTCCTGCCAGCGCACGCGACGAAAGCAAAGCCAGCATCGTGCACGGCGACTACCGGCTAGACAACATGGTCTTTCACCCCACGCAGCCGCGCGTGCTGGCGGTGCTGGACTGGGAGCTGTCTACCCTGGGCCACCCGCTGGCCGACTTTAGCTACCACTGCATGGCCTGGCACATCCCGCCCGGTGCGTTTCGCGGTATCGGCGGGCTAGACCACGCAGCGCTGGGCATACCCACCGAGGCCCAGTACATTGCCCTGTACTGCCAGCGCACCGGCATTACCACCCCCGAGGTTTTAGCCCCAGACTGGAATTTTTACCTGGCCTACAACCTTTTTCGCATCGCCGCCATCTTGCAAGGCATCGCCAAACGTGTAGAAACCGGCACCGCAGCCAGCGCACAGGCGGTCTCGTCTGCCGCGGGCGCCAGGCCGCTGGCACAGATGGCTTGGTCGTTTGCTTTGAAGGCTATTTAAATACCAAATACCGAACTGCCGGACGCAGAGGACGCAAAGGTTTCGCAAAGGACGCAAAAGAAGACAAAAATAAAAATCGGCTTATAAGAAATATATTATTTTTAGCTCTTTTTTCTTTTTGGCTGTTCTTTTGCGTCCTCTGCGTAACCTTTGCGTCCTCTGCGTCCGGAAACTCTTCTTCTAACATTACCGGAGACTCAAGATGGATTTTGACTACTCACCCCGCACCAAAGACTTGCAAGCCAAGCTGCTGGCTTTTTTTGATGCCCACATTTACCCCAACGAGAAGGCCTACCACGACGAGATTGAAGCGAACACCGCAGCAGGCAAGCGCTGGACACCGCTGCAAACGATTGAAAAGCTTAAACCCATTGCACAAAAGCAGGGCCTGTGGAACCTTTGGCTGCCGCGCGACACAGCAGAGATTGCAGGCTTTGGCGGCGACCCCTTGTTTGGTGGCGCAGGCCTGACCAACCAAGAATATGCGCCGCTTGCCGAGACCATGGGCCGCGTGGTGTGGGCTAGCGAGGTGTTTAACTGCTCGGCCCCCGACACCGGCAACATGGAAACCATTGCCCGCTATGGCTCGCCTGCGCTGCGCGACCGCTGGCTCAAGCCCTTGTTGCGCGGTGAAATCCGCTCAGCCTTTGCCATGACCGAGCCTGATGTTGCTTCATCCGACGCAACCAACATCGCCACCCGCGTAGTGCGCGAGGGCAATGACTACAAAATTGAGGGCCGCAAATGGTGGATATCAGGCGCTGGCGACCCGCGCTGCGCCGTCTACATCGTGATGGGCAAAAGCGACCCGGACGCACCGCGCCACAGCCAGCAAAGCATGGTCATCGTGCCCGCAGACACACCAGGCATCAAAGTGGTACGCCCGCTGACCGTGTTTGGCTACGACGACGCGCCCCACGGCCACTGCGAGATGACCTTTACCAATGTGCGCGTACCGGCTGAGAACATGCTGCTGGGCGAAGGCCGTGGTTTTGAGATTGCCCAAGGCCGCTTAGGCCCTGGGCGCATTCACCACTGCATGCGCCTGGTGGGCTTGGCCGAACGTGCGCTAGAGCTGATGTGCAAGCGCGCCTCCAGCCGCATAGCCTTTGGCAAACCCGTGGCCGCGCAAACCGTGACACAAGAGCGCATTGCCGAGGCGCGCTGCCGCATCGACATGGCGCGTTTGCTCACTTTAAAAACCGCATGGCTGATGGACATCGGCGGCAACAAGCTGGCCAAAAACGACATCGCCATGATCAAAGTGGTAGCCCCCAGCATGGCCTGCCAAGTGATTGACTGGGCCATGCAAGCCCACGGCGGCGGCGGCATGTGCGACGATTTTCCGCTGGCCTACTCTTACACTGCAGCGCGCACCCTGCGCTTTGCCGACGGCCCCGACGAAGTGCACCGCAACGCAATCGCCAAGCTGGAATTGGGCAAATACGCGCTAGAAAAACGCGAAGTAGACATGCCCATCACACGGGGCTAGCGCGCTACAAAGCGACATCTGTACGCAACCCATCCAGCGCCAGTTCGCAGGCGGTGGTAAACAAAGTGGTGGCATGCTCTAGTGTGGGCATGTCACCCTCAACGCACTGAATCCGCAAATACGCTTTGCCGCGCAGCAGCATCAGTATTTTGGGCATGGCAGGGTCTAGGTTAGGCCAGGCCATCAGGCAGTCGGCCAGCTCTTTGCTCACCCATGCCTTAGCATGTTCTTGTTTGTCGGCCAGTATCGCGTAGTTGTTTAAAAACGGATCGCCCAAACTTTGCCAGCCCACTTCTTCATAGATCGACAGCCAGCGCATTTCCTCAGGCAGGTTAGGGTCGGCAATGGTTTGCAATGTGTCGGTGTACAGTGCAAAAGCACGTTTGTCTAAATCGTTTTTAAGCTGGCGGGTCATCACCATCACCGCCACGTCGTCGCGCACACCCAGGTCGGCGCGGGCGCGCAGCTCCAGGCCATTGATAAAGTCGCGTGAAGGCTTGCCCTGCTCTATGCGCCAAGCCTTGCCGCCCACTTTGCCCTCTACCTGGTAGCCGCCGCGACCATCGCTGCGCTGGGCAAAGCTCAGGCCTTGCATGTTGGCCCATTCAGACACTTTGCCGCCAGGACTTTGGCTTTGTCCAGGTTTGGCAGGTGTGTGTTGGGTTGCCGCTTTAGTAGATGCTTTAGCATCTGCAGTGCGGCCTAGGCCCAATGCGTTTTTAATTGCGTCAAACATAATTTTGCATTTTGCTCTAAAGTGCGTTTTAGAAAAGGATTTAACCCCATGTTACAACTATATTCATGGCCCACTCCCAACGGCCACAAAATTCACATCATGCTGGAGGAGTGCAAGCTTGCCTACTCAGTGGTGCCTGTAGATATTGGCGCAGGCGACCAGTTCAAACCAGATTTTCTTAAAATCAGCCCTAATAATAAAATGCCGGCCTTGGTAGATACTGACGGGCCAGACGGCAAACCGATGTCCTTATTTGAGTCGGGGGCCATTTTGATCTACTTGGCTGCCAAAACCGGTAAATTCATGCCCCAAAGCGACCGCGATAAATACGGCGTGTTGCAGTGGCTGATGTTCCAAATGGGTGGCGTTGGCCCTATGTTAGGCCAAAACCACCACTTTCGCACTTACGCCCCTGAAAAACTGCCCTACGCGATTGACCGTTACACCAACGAGGCCAAGCGCATCTACGGCGTAATTGACCGCCAACTGTCTGCCAACCCCTTTATTGCAGGCAAAACCTACACTATTGCCGACATGGCCATCTACCCTTGGCTGCGCAACTGGAAAGCCCAAGGCATGGAGCTTACCGATTACCCCGCGCTCAAAACGTGGTTTGACTTGCTTGAAAAACGCCCCGCTGTGCAGCGCGGTTGCCAGGTTTTGGCCGACTTGCGCAAGCCTATTACCGGCGAGAAAGAAAGAGAAAACCTTTTTGGCAAAGCGCAATACCAAAAACGCTGATATTTGAGGTTAGAATATAGAGCTTCGGAGTGTGGCGCAGCCTGGTAGCGCACCTGGTTTGGGACCAGGGGGTCCAAGGTTCGAATCCTTGTACTCCGACCAACTTACGCGCCTCGCACACCCTTGGGTTTGCGAGGCGTTTTTCTTATGCGCAGGCCTCTTTGTGCACTTGACTGTCCGTAGCTCAGTTGGATAGAGCAGCAACCTTCTAAGTTGCGGGTCGGGGGTTCGATCCCCTCCGGGCAGACCAATATGCTGAGATTGTCATATTTACCAGTTGCGCGGTAGACACAGACAGCCCAAGGGGTTAGGATTAGTTACTTTGTATAAGTTAAAGAGTACTAATCTGTTATGCGTTTGTCTGCTACCCAACCCAGTTTCGACGATCTTTCTCTGCACATGCACGGCCCTGTGGCGGTGGTAACTTTGCGCAGGGCGCACAAGCGCAACGCCCTTAGCGATGGCCTGGTGCTGGCGCTGGAGCATACCTTTAGCCACTTGCCTGAAGGCGCGCGCGCGGCAGTCCTTACCGGGGATGGTGCCCATTTTTGCGCAGGCCTAGACCTGTCTGAACTGCAAGCACGCAGCACCATTGACGGCCTGCACCACTCGCGCATGTGGCACCGTGCCTTTGCCGCTGTGGAAAGAGGCAACGTGCCTGTGGTGGCGGCGCTGCACGGTGCAGTGGTGGGCGGCGGCATGGAGCTGGCCAGCAGTTGCCATATTCGGGTGGCCGATGAAACGGCGTTTTTTGCTTTTCCTGAGGGCACACGCGGCATTTTTGTCGGTGGTGGCGGCTCGGTGCGCACACCCAAGCTGATTGGCGAGCACCGCATGCTCGACATGATGCTGACCGGCCGCGTGTACAAAGCAGCCGAGGCGGTGCAAGTAGGCTTTGCCCAGTACCTAACCCCTGCTGGCAGCGCCATGGCCAAGGCGCTGGAGCTGGCCGAGCGCATTGCCAGCAACGCACCCATGACCAACTACGCCCTGCTACACGCCTTGCCGCGCATTGCCGAGCAGTCCGCCGACCACGGTTTTTTCACCGAGGCGTTGATGGCCTCGATTGTAGAAACTGCCCCCGAAGCCCAGCAGCGCATTGGGGAGTTTTTAGACGGCCGCGGCCCCAAGGTCAGGGCGGGTTAGAGAAAACCCCCATTTTTATGGCTGACATAACACCCTACCGCAACTTTGCCTTTGGCGTAACCCGCGCCGTAAAAACTGAGCGCAACGGCAGCACTTACTTGCTAGCCGAGCAACCCCTGCAGCCCTACCCCCAGCGCCTGACTGACCGCCTGCAACACTGGGCCAGTACAGCCCCCCAACGCACCTGGATGGCGCGGCGCAACAGCGCAGGCACCTGGGTCGAAATTAGCTATGCACAGGCATGGGACAGCGCCCAGCGCATTGGGCAGTCTTTGCTAAACCGGGGCTTAAACGCTGAGAAACCGGTGGCTATTTTGAGCGAGAACAGCCTTGAACACGCACTGCTGGCCCTAGGCTGCATGGCGGTAGGCGTACCCTACTGCAGCGTCTCACCCGCCTACAGCTTGCTCAGCCAAGACTTTGCCAAACTGCGCCATGTACTGGACACCTTAAGCCCTGGTTTGGTCTACGCCAGCGACTGGGCACGCTACGGCAAAGCCATTGAGGCAGTGGTCAGCCAAGGCACTGAGATTACTACAAATACTATAGCTACTCAATCAGCATTTCCTTGGGCCATAAGCACTTTTAGTTCACTATTAGAGGTAGATACCAGCCCCCAGATAGCCCAGGCAATGCAGGCTACAAACAGCGACACCATCGTGAAGTTTCTGTTTACCAGTGGCTCTACCAAGCTGCCCAAGGCGGTCGTTAATACCCAACGCATGCTGTGTGCCAACCAGCAGCAAATGGCCCAGTCGATGCCGGCGCTAACCCAGCAGCCACCGGTGCTGGTGGACTGGTTGCCGTGGAGCCATACCTTTGGTGGCAACCACAACTTCGGCCTGACCATCTACCACGGCGGCACGCTGTACATCGACGACGGCAAACCCACCCCCGCGCTGGTAGCGGAAACCCTGCGCAACCTGCGCGATATCGCCCCAACTTTGTACTTTAATGTGCCCACAGGTTTTGAGCAGATCGCGGCGGCCATGCAAACAGACGACGCAGCGGGCAGAAGTTTGCGCAAAAATCTGCTGTCGCGCTGCAGCCTGTTTTTCTACGCGGGTGCCGCGCTCGGCCAACCCATTTGGGACAGCCTGTTTCAAAGCCAAGAACGCGAGATAGGCCAGCGCATTGTGATGGGCACGGGGCTGGGCATGACCGAGAGCGCGCCATTCGGATTATTCGTTACCAGCACCCAAGTGCGCGCAGGCGATTTAGGGCTGCCCACACCGGGAATGGAGCTCAAACTGGTGCCCCATGGCGACAAAACCGAAGTGCGCTACCGTGGCCCCAACATCACCCCTGGCTACTGGAAAAACGCCGCCGCAACCCAAGAAGCCTTTGATGCCGAAGGCTTCTTTTGCACTGGCGATGCCGTGCAGTGGATAGATGCGAACGACATTCACCAAGGCCTTAAGTTCGATGGCCGTATTGCCGAGGACTTTAAGCTGGCCACTGGCACCTTTGTCAGCGTGGGCCCCCTGCGCGCCAAACTGATTGCGGCAGGCGCGCCGCTGATTCAAGATGCAGTGATTACGGGTTTGAACGAAAAAGAAGTTGGCGCTTTGATCATCTTGGCGCTAGGGCCCGCCAGAAAATTTGTCGGCCTGCCCGACAGCGCTACTATGAAAGACATAGCTGGTAGACCAGATATTACGGCGCACATGGCTGACACACTGACCAGATTAGCGCAAAATTCAACAGGCTCGGCATCGCGCGTAGCACGTGCCGTGGTGCTGGACCAGCCGCCCAGTAGTTACCAAGGTGAAATTACCGATAAAGGCTCCATCAACCAGCGCGCAGTGCTCAGCGCGCGCGCCGCATTGGTACAAGCTCTGTATGCCAACACGGCCCCCCATACTGTTAAACCCGCGACATTTTAGATAAGATGGGGTTCAGATTTTATTTTTCGCGTTAAGCTGTTCACACCACCTAGGAGACACCACCATGGGCCATGCACTGCAACGCCGCCAATTTAACCAATCCACCCTGGCCGCGCTCATCTGCAGCGCCAGTACTGCTGGCGCGTGGGCACAATCTGCTGGCACTGTAGAAAGCGTTAAAGTGCTGTATGGCTTTCCGGCAGGCAGCGCGGGCGACGTTTGCGCACGGCGCGTGGCCGAGAAGTTTGCCAATACCTCTTACAGCAAAAACCAAGGCGTGGTCGAAAACAAGCCTGGCGCGGGCGGCCGCATTGCACTGGAAGGCCTCAAAGCTGCAGCCACCGACGGCAGCGTCATCGCGCACACGCCCTTCTCGGCCCTGTCGCTGTACCCGCACATTTACAGCAAGCTGAGCTACGACCCGTTCAAAGACTTTTGCATGCTGGGCACTACAGCGCTGATTCACCACGGTTTTTGTGTCGGCCCCAAAGTGCCCGCTAATGTGACCAACATCAAACAATTTTTGGAGTGGGCCAAGGCCAACCCCAAAGATGCCAGCTACGGCTCGCCCGCTGCGGGCTCAACCCCGCACTTTATTGCCGCATTGCTGGGCATCAACAGCGGCATTGAGCTGCAGCACGTGGCCTACCGAGGCTCGATTCCCGGTGTGACCGATGTGGTGGGTGGTCAAATAGCGGCCATGTGCTGCCCGCACGGCGACATGATCGCCAACCACAAAGCAGGCAAACTGCGTATCCTGGCCAGCAGCGGCAAAACACGCTCCCCCTTTGTGCCCGAGGTGGCTACGTTCGCAGAACAAGGCATGGCTGATTTGACCGTGGAGGAATGGTTTGGCTTTGTCGGCCCCGCCAAAATGCCCAGCTATTTGGTGAAAGCGTGTAACGATGCCATTAATGTTGCGCTCAAAGACAAAAGCGTAACCGATACATTGGCAGTCGTTGGCCTTATTCCGCTGGGCGGCACCCCCGAGGAGCAGGCCAGCAGCATGAAGTTGGAATACGACCGTTGGGGCCCGCTCATAAAGAAAATTGGCTTTACTGCAGAGTCTTAACCGCAAGCGCCTAGCCGCTATGCTGTACATTGTTGGTATGGACAGAAACACCCCTACGGCAAGCGCAGCAACGCGGCGCGCACAAGTTACTAAACCAATAAAAGTACCTCTAAAAGTACCCGTGAAAGTGCCTGTGAAAATGCCCCCAAACGTGCTCTCCAAAGCGCCTGCCGCAATCTTAAAACCGCCTTTAAAAACAGCAGTTGCCCGAAAAAAAACAACCGCCACCGCACCAGCACCGTTGCCTGCTGCCGCAGCGCTTGACACCCATTTTTTAGAAAGCCTGCTAGGCTATAACGCCCGGCGCGCTGCGCTGTGCATTATTGAGGTGTTTTTAGAGCGCATGGCCATTTACAATCTGCGGCCCGTGGATTTTTCAGTGCTGTCGGTCATCGCGCACAACCCTGGTGTCACCTCGCGCCAGTTGTGCACTGTTTTGGGTATCTTGCCGCCCAATTTTGTCGGCTTACTGACCAGCCTAGAAAAGCGTGGCCTGGTCGTGCGCCAAGAGCACCCTAGCGACAAGCGGTCGATGGCCCTGTACCTGACAGCCCCAGGAACCAAATTAGTTCATGATGCTGAAATCACTGTTTGCCAGTTAGAAAAAGACACCGCAGCACGGCTGACCAGCACTGAGCAGAAAACTTTGATCCGCCTGTTGCAAAAAGTATACCTCCCTGTCCCTACCGCCCAGTAGCCCTTCAGCTGGCTACGAGGCGGTGCAAAAAGTGCAGCAAAGATACAACACAACACGGGCTGACACCCTAAATATATAGTTAGCAGCTATTAATCTTGTAGCGTTTTTTCAAAAATACGTTATATTTCAATCAGTTCGAGACTAAAGCTCTTGTTTTACTTAACCCACAATAATCCATTCTTAGGAGATGCTTCTCATGAGCGCTAAAGACAACGCAGCGGTAAACCAACTGTTCGATTTGCTAGAGTCTCGTTACGCCATTCGCGTGCTGTGGGCGCTCAAGGATGGTCATCCACAAACCTTTCGCCTGCTGCAAGACAGTGTGGGCGGCATTACGCCCAACACACTGAACACCCGTTTGAAAGAAATGCGCGCTGCCAATTTAATTACCCACGGCGACCGTGGTTACGGCGTAACTGCCAGCGGCGCTGACCTGCTGCGCCGCATGAACGAGATGAGTGCGTTTGCCACCAAATGGACAGCCGCGAGCAAAGCCAAAAAGAAGTAAGATAACAAGCAGCTATTGCGCACTACGCGCTGAACAAAAAGCAGCTTTACAGCTGCTTTTTTTATGCTAAATACGGCTATGGCCCAAGAAAATACTGCACAGGCAGCTATAAATTTGATAGTATTCTCATTGACTTAATTTTAGAAAGACCTCTCTCATGACCCCTACCACCACCGCTTCTGGCCTTCAATATACCGACACCCAAGTGGGCACAGGTGCCTTGGCAGCCGCCGGCCAACACGTCAGCGTGCATTACACCGGCTGGCTGTTTAACGACAGCGTGCAAGGCGGCAAGTTTGACTCCAGCAAAGACCGTGGTCAGCCATTTGAATTTGACCTGGGCGCAGGCATGGTCATCAAAGGCTGGGACGAAGGCGTGGCCGGAATGCAAGTGGGCGGCGCACGCACGCTCATTATTCCCGCCGCTTTAGGCTATGGCGCGCGCGGTGCCGGTGGTGCCATTCCGCCGAACGCTACGCTGAAGTTTGATGTCGAGCTGTTAGCCGTTCGCGGTTAAATACAGCCGGTCTGGCCATTTGACTGTGCCGCATCCATCTTTGCGCACAGCCGTCATTTTTGCCACCGCCATCGCGGTGGTGAATGGTTTTGGCCGTTTTGCTTACGCATTGCTGCTGCCAGTGATGCGGCAAGACTTAAGCTGGGACTACGCCCTATCGGGCTGGCTTAACACCGCTAATTCGCTAGGCTACGGCTTGGGTGCGTTGGCAGGGCTGATTTTACTGTCGCGTTACAGGCCGGCGCTGCTGTTTGTCTGGGGCTTGGCCGCTACTGTGCTTACCCTGCTGCTGTGCGGTCTAACGCGCGATCTGTACTGGATGATGCTGTGGCGCTTTGCCTCAGGTGTCGGCTCAGCCTGGGTGTTTGCCTGTGGCGGTGCACTGGTGGCAGCGTACTATGGCAAGGACGCGGCAAAATCGGCTGCGGCCATTGCCATTTTTTATGCGGGTGGCGGACTGGGTATTGCCCTGAGCGGCTTGCTGCTGCTGCCCATACAAAATGGTACATGGCCATGGGCCGCAGGCTGGGCAGTGCTTGGCTTGGCAGGACTGGCGTTTTCGTTGTGGCCTAGCAAGCTGGCATTGCAACTGGACAAACCCACCCCCATCCAGGGTCTTGTCCATCCCACTGAGCGCATGCGTTGGCAGCATTACCTGCCCATTTTGGTGGCGTATTTTTTATTTGGTGTGGGCTATATTGTTTACCTTACGTTTGTAATGGCTTGGCTGCTTGACATGCGGCTGGGCTATGAAGCCGCAACAGGTGTGTGGCTGGTGCTGGGCTTTGCGGTCATGGCCTCGGGCTATGTTTGGCGCGGTGTGATGGGACGCTGGTGGCCAGCAAACACCTTTGCCGCCGCTTGCTTGTGTACGGCAGCAGGTACCGCGCTGCCCTTGGTATCGCACAGTGCGGGGTTTTTGCTGGCATCGGCGGTGCTGGTGGGCGGGTCATTTTTTATGGCACCGGGGGCCATGATGGCGCTGGCACGCAGCACCCTGCCCCCCGCTTTGTGGGCCAAAACCATGAACTTGTTTACCTTCATTTTCGCCATTGGCCAAGGCATTGGCCCAGTGGCAGCGGGGTGGATAGCCGACCGCCATGGCCTGCATTGGGCCATGGCAGCGGGGGCAGCCACCTTGGTCTGCGCCTGCGGGTTGGCTTTGCTGCAAAAAAGAGGTTCTGGCGCTTTATAATGGCGCACAAGCAGCTACGGTTTTGCTAGCGAAGCTTTGCTTGGCAATGGCTTGGCAATGGCTTGGCTTTCAAAGCAAGCTTTTTAACCGCCTTTTTTGCTGTCACCCCCTTGAAACTGGCCCTTGCGCGCTCATGTTGCGTGTAAGTTTTACTTTTGTCTATTTTTTCTTATGTCTGAAAATCACGATCCCGCAGAAAATGCAGCCTCTGGCTTTGATAAAGCCGCTGCCGACCTGGCAGCCCAAGCCAAGGCCGCTGGCGTACCTGCTGACGCAGCGCCCGAAGAAATTGAAGCCGCTTTGGCAGCAAATGAGGCCGAAGCAGTCGACGAGCTGACCGTGGCCCAAGCCGAAGTCGCCACCTTAAAGGCCAAAGTGGCCGACCTGCAAGACCAGTACATGCGCGGCCAGGCCGAAGTGCAAAACGCCCGCCGCCGTGCTGAAGATGAAGTGTCTAAAGCCCGCAAATTTGGTGTGGAAAGCTTTGCCGAAAGCCTGCTGCCCGTGGCCGACTCTTTGATCGCCGGTTTGGCCATCAAAGATGCCACCATCGAACAAATCCGCGAAGGTGCCGAAGCCACACTGCGCCAGCTGACCAGCGCCCTAGAGCGCAACAAAGTAATGGCCATCGACCCGCCCGCTGGCGAGAAGTTTGATGCCCACAAACACCAAGCTATTTCCATGGTGCCGTCTGAGCAAGAAGCCAACACCGTAGTCAACGTGCTGCAAAAAGGCTACACCATTGCAGAGCGCGTGCTGCGGCCTGCTTTGGTTACAGTTGCGGCGGCTAAGTAAATACTACCGAATACGAATACCGAACTTCCGAACTTCCGGACGCAGAGGACGCAGAGGACGCAAAGGTTACGCAGAGGACGCAAAAGAACAGCCAAAAAAAGAAAAGAAAAGAAAGTTAAAAATGGAACTGAATAATTAATTTTTAAATTTGAGTTTCATTTTTTATTTTCTTTATTTTCTTTATTTTCTTTGTCTTCTTTTGCGTCCTCTGCGTAACCTTTGCGTCCTCTGCGTCCTGTCTTAAAGAAGTCCGCATTAAACCCCTTGCAAACCAGCAATCCATCCACAAATACACATCAATCAAAATTTAGGAGTTAAATCATGGGCAGAATTATCGGTATTGACTTAGGCACCACCAACAGTTGCGTTTCCATCATGGAGGGCAACACCACCAAGGTGATTGAAAACTCGGAAGGCGCGCGCACTACGCCGTCTATCGTGGCTTACCAAGAGGATGGTGAAGTGCTAGTGGGTGCATCCGCCAAGCGCCAAGCGGTCACCAACCCCAAGAACACGCTGTACGCCATCAAACGTTTGATTGGCCGCAAGTTCACCGAGAAAGAAGTCCAAAAAGACATCGCCCTGATGCCCTACTCCATCGTAGCTGCCGACAACGGCGATGCATGGGTAGAAGTTCGCGGCAAAAAAATGTCGGCCCAGCAAGTGTCTGCCGACATCTTGCGCAAGATGAAAAAAACCGCCGAAGACTACCTGGGCGAAGCCGTGACCGAGGCCGTTATTACCGTGCCTGCGTACTTCAACGACGCACAGCGCCAAGCTACCAAAGACGCGGGCCGCATTGCCGGTTTGGATGTCAAGCGCATCATCAACGAGCCTACCGCAGCAGCCCTTGCCTTCGGCTTGGACAAAAACGAAAAAGGCGACCGCAAAATTGCGGTGTACGACCTGGGCGGCGGCACTTTTGACGTGTCGATCATCGAGATTGCCGACGTCGACGGCGAGAAGCAGTTTGAAGTGTTGTCGACGAACGGCGACACCTTCTTGGGCGGTGAAGACTTTGACCAGCGCATCATCGAGTTCATCATTGCCGAGTTCAAGAAAGAGCAAGGCGTGGATTTGGGCAAAGACGTGCTGGCCCTGCAGCGCCTCAAAGAAGCCGCCGAAAAAGCCAAGATTGAGCTGTCATCCAGCACCGCGACTGACATCAACCTGCCCTACATCACCGCCGATGCGTCTGGCCCTAAACACCTGAGCATTAAGATGACCCGCGCCAAGCTGGAAAGCCTGGTTGAAGAGCTGATCGAGCGCACCATTGCGCCGTGCCGCACCGCCATTAAAGATGCTGGCGTAAGCGTAGGCGATATCCACGACATTATTTTGGTGGGCGGTATGACCCGCATGCCTAAGGTGCAAGAAAAGGTCAAAGAGTTTTTTGGCAAGGAAGCCCGTAAAGATGTGAACCCTGACGAAGCCGTAGCCGTAGGCGCTGCAATCCAGGGCCAGGTATTGTCGGGTGACCGTAAAGACGTGTTGCTGTTGGACGTAACGCCACTCAGCCTGGGTATCGAAACCCTGGGCGGCGTGATGACCAAGATGATCACCAAAAACACTACCATTCCAACGAAGTTTGCACAAACCTTCTCTACCGCTGACGACAACCAGCCCGCAGTAACCATTAAGGTCTACCAAGGCGAGCGCGAGATGGCCAGTGGCAACAAGTCACTCGGTGAGTTCAACCTAGAAGGCATTCCGCCCGCAGCACGCGGCACGCCACAGATTGAAGTGTCGTTTGACATTGATGCGAACGGTATTTTGCACGTAGGCGCAAAAGACAAAGGTACGGGTAAAGAAAACAAAATCACCATCAAAGCCAACTCGGGATTGTCTGAAGAAGAAATTCAAAAGATGGTGAAAGATGCTGAGCTAAATGCTGCTGACGACAAGAAAAAACTTGAACTCATCCAAGCGCGCAACACTGCTGATGCCTTGGTGCACAGCACCAAAAAGAGCATGACCGAGTACGGCGACAAGCTGGAACCCGCTGAGAAAGAAAAAATCGAAACTGGTTTAAAAGATTTGGAAGAAGCCATCAAAGGCGAGGACAAAGACGCTATCGTGCAAAAGCAAGCCGCGCTCGAGATCTCAGCGCAAAAGCTGGGCGAGAAAATGTACGCAGACATGCAAGCCACGCAGGCGGCAAACCAAGCGGCTGCAGGTGCCACTGACGGCAATGCCAGTGCTGAAGCAGCAGCAGAAGCTGCGGCCAAAGCCAAGGCGCAAGACGATAACGTGGTGGATGCCGAAGTTAAAGAAGTTAAGGAAGCTAAAAAGGGCTAAGCCTTTTACCACCCAACACCATCACGCGCCGCGCATGACCGATCACACCAGATCGTCACCGCGGCGTTTGCGCTAACTGAATACTAGACTGATATGGCCAAACGCGACTACTACGAATCACTGGGTGTGGCTAAAAACGCATCCGACGAAGAGATTAAAAAAGCCTATCGCAAGATGGCGATGAAGCACCACCCTGACCGTAACCAAGGCGATGCCGCCAAGGCTGCTGAGGTGAAATTTAAAGAGTGCAAAGAAGCCTACGAGATGCTCTCAGACGGTAACAAGCGTGCCGCCTATGACCAGTACGGCCACGCGGGAGTAGACCCTAACCGAGGTGGCGGGGGCCATGGCGCTGAAGGCTTTGGCGGCTTTGCTGAGGCTTTTGGCGATATTTTTGGCGAGGCTTTTGGCGGCCGTGGCCGCCAGCAAGGCGGCGGGCGGCAAGTGTACCGTGGCGGCGATTTAAGCTACGCGATGGCAGTCACCCTAGAAGAAGCCGCCGTTGGCAAAGAAGCACAGATTCGCATTCCCAGCTGGGACAACTGCACCACCTGCCAAGGTAATGGTGCCAAGCCCGGCACCAAGCCCATCACCTGCACCACCTGTGCAGGCCACGGCCAAGTGCAAATGCGCCAAGGCTTTTTTAGCGTGCAACAAACCTGCCCTACCTGCAAAGGTACCGGCAAACTCATCCCCGAGCCCTGCGTGGCCTGCCACGGCGTGGGCAAGACCAAGAACAACAAAACCCTGGAAGTCAAAATCCCAGCGGGCATTGACGACGGCATGCGCATTCGCAGCGCCGGCAATGGCGAGCCAGGCACCAACGGTGGGCCAGCGGGCGATTTGTACATTGAAATTCGCTTAAAGAAGCACGATATTTTTGAGCGCGACGGCGACGACCTGCACTGCCAAGTGCCGGTCAGCTTTCCTACTGCAGCCTTAGGCGGCGAGATCGAAGTGCCCACGCTGGCAGGCAAAGCAGGCATCGACATTCCTGACGGTACCCAGCACGGCAAAACCTTCCGCCTGCGCGGCAAAGGCATCAAGGGCGTGCGCAGCAGCTACCCAGGCGACCTGTACTGCCATATGGCCATTGAGACGCCCGTCAAACTCACAGAACACCAGCGCAAGCTGCTTAAAGAGTTTGACGAGTCGGTGCGCAAAGGCGGTGCCAAACATTCGCCTAACGAAGAGACGTGGACGGATAAGTTGAAAAACTTTTTTAACTAACGCCTACTTAAAAACCAGCAAGTCGGCAGAGGCATCCCACAACCTTTGTGCGAGAGTTGCGTCTGCAATATGTGGCGCGTAGCCTGAGATGCGATTTCCCGGTTCGGCGGGAACCGCGGGTCGGCAGTCTTCTAAATACAAGCCTCCGTGGCCTTTAAGCTGCACTTCAGTAGCTGCCCACACACTGGTCGATGCCCCTTGCGCTGGGTTTTTAAAAATATCCAACGGCGTATCGTCAGCTTTGAGCCAGCCCATGGCGCGCATTTCTTCCAACGGTAAAAACTTTTGTAGCCCGGTCATAATCCCCCCGGGATGCACCGCATTGGCAGTAATGCCGCGTGTGCCATAGCGCAGGTGCAGCCCCAGCGCCATCAAAGCGTTGGCGCTCTTGGCTTGACCATAGGCATTCCATTTGTGGTATTCACGCCGCTGGTAGTGAATATCGTCAAAATCCACTCCCGCGATTTTGTGACCCGATGAGCTCAGGCAAACTACACGTGCGTCTCCCGTTGCATCGGCGGCCTGCAGCAATGCGGGAAGCAGTGCAGTGGTGAGCGCGAAATGCCCCATGTGGTTGGTTGCAAACTGCGCCTCCCAGCCCTGCGCGTTACGGGCTAAAGGGCAGGCCATGATAGCGGCGTTGTTAACCAAAATATCGAGCGGTTTTCCAGCTTGCAACCAAGCGGCTGCAAACGCTTGCACCGTGACTAAGTCGCCGAGGTCTAGCAGGATGATCGAGACCTCGGCGTTGGGGTATTGCGTGCGCAAAGCATCAGCCGCCGCCTGCCCTTGGCTTAAGTTACGCACCGCCAGAGTGAGCGCTGCGCCCGCGCTGACTAAGGCGCGCGAAGTCTCCAATCCTAAGCCTGACGCACCGCCCGTAACGACGGCATTGCGCCCCTGCAGCCTTATGCCCTGCACCACCTCTTGCGCGGTGCTACGTGCGCCAAACGGCGTAGTCAAAAATGGTGCGGCCTGGTCAGAAAGGGGATGCAGCATATAAACCTTTCAACGCAATGAATGTCGAAACGTAAAAAACCAAAGTGTATTATTTAATCATTAAACTATATATTTGATAGCTGGCTATAAATTATTTATATGAGCCTCAAGTGTATTTTTACAAAAAATTTATCTGTGCATATGTATGTGGATCTCAGTTGCCAGCCTTGCACAAGCAAGAAATAGAGTTGCATACACAGGTTGTCCCGCTGTATAGCCAAGCACCGGCTACATTGCGCGAGAAAACTCCTGTGTGTTGTTATCACGCCTTAGCATGTCTTAACCGAACATGCGCACTGGTTAGCAAATACCGCAGGCAGTTTTGGAC
The DNA here is from genome assembly GCA_043778205.1 of Polaromonas sp. Classification (GTDB taxonomy): domain Bacteria; phylum Pseudomonadota; class Gammaproteobacteria; order Burkholderiales; family Burkholderiaceae_C; genus JAAFIP01. Next base: position 27,273 of record JAYWGO010000167.1, read on the forward strand.
GATGCAGAAGAACATCACCGTCTACCAACGGGCCGATGGGTTTATGTTGTTTAAATGGATGGCGGTGAAGTAGTCTGTGCGGCTACCACGCTAAGCTAAATTTTTAGTGCTCACCACCACACCGTCAGCGTCCGCATAAACCCAGTCGCCCGGTCGCAGCCATACGCCTTGAATTTGCACGGCTACATCGCGCGTACCCAAGCCTTGCTTGTCGGTGCGCACAGGGCATAAACCCAGAGCTTTGATGCCTAGGCTGGCAGCGCGCAGCTCGACCACGTCGCGCACTGCCCCGTTGACCAGGATGCCTGCCCAGCCGTTTTTAGCTGCGGTGATTGCTAAGTTGCCACCTGCAAAAGCGCGGCGCATGCTGCCCAGGCCATCGACCACCAGTACACGGCCGGCACCCGGCTCTGCTACAGCTTCGCGCACACGCGAGTTGTCTTCGGGGCAGCGCAGGGTGACTGCCTGGCCATAGAAGGCGGCATGGCCGCCATAGCTTTTGAATACGTTGGGCAGTACGCGAAATGCACCGCTTGTGTCTGCCTCATGGGCATCACACAGGTCGCAGGTGGAGAATGTTGGGGGCGGTGTTGGCGATGGTGTTGGCATGTGATTAAAAATTAAATACTATAGTTAAGATAGCTGCTTGTGCAGCATTTACTTGGGCGATAGACTCTTTTTACTTATTTTCTCAGGTGCAGAATCACGTGCTGTAAATTTTTCAAATGCTGGTTTGGCGCGCTCTTGCGGAGCTGGCAGCAGGGGGTGGTTTTCGCGCACAGCTTTCAAAATAATACTGGTGGAAGTGTCTGTAAGCAAGCAAAATTTGGCCAGTACGTTGTCTAAATGGGGCACATCTTGCACCGCAATCTCAAGTATCCAACTGTCTTCGCCCGTCAGGTTGTAAGCGTTAACAATCTCGGGGGTTTCTTCTATGCGCTTTACCACCGTAGCATAGTCGCAGCGCCCTACCCGCACCATGGCACGGATGCCGTAGCCTAGGCGCGCAGCGTCAACCACAGCGTGGTAGCCCTTGATGACACCCGACAGCTCTAGTTTGCGCACCCGCTCCGTCACGGCAGGCTGGCTCAGGTGCACGCGGCGTCCAAGCTCGCTCATGCTTATGCGCGCGTCGCGTTGCAGCTGGGCCAAGATACGGCTGTCGTAGGCATCTAGCAATTCAGCAGGAAATGTATTCATAAGTTTAAGGCCTGAAATTTAGTGAATTTAAACGCCAAGCTAGCATGTTAGCGTAAGTATTGCATGGTCACAATGGGCTTTCACCTGCAAAATATGTATGCATGACTAAAACCAATACCACTTTTAACAGCGCTGATGCACCTACCGCACACACTCCTGCGCTTCACGGTACTGCCGTAGGCTTATCTAGAAAGGTATTACTGGCTTTATTTGCAACTTATGTAGTGTGGGGATCAACGTATTTGGCTATTCGTTATGCACTGGTGAGTTTTCCGCCGTTTTTCCAAATGGGCACGCGTTTTTTGGTGGCTGGCGTGTTATTGCTGGTTTTTATGCTTTTGCGCAGGGCTCCGTGGCCTACGGTGTCGCAGTGGCGCAACGCTTTGGTGGTGGGCTGTTTGATGCTGGCGGGCGGCATGGGGCTGCTGGCGGTAGCCTCGCAAACCATTGGTTCGGGCCTGATTGCCACCGCCATTGCCATCGCGCCCATGCTCACCATGGGCTGGGGCCTGCTGTGGGGCAAGCGCCCCAGCAGGCTAGAACTAACGGGCATGGCGGTGGGGCTGGCAGGCGTAGTACTGCTATCCCAAGGGCGCAGTTTTGGGGCCTCTACGGGTGGTCTAATCGCCATTGCGGGGGGTACGCTGGCCTGGTCTCTTGGCTCGGTGCTGCAAACCACGCGACTGCCACTGGCCCCAGGGCCGATGGGCTTTGCCAGTGAAATGTTGTGTGGTGGCGCGGTGTTAATGCTGATTTCTCTGGTGTTGGGTGAGCAGTTTGCGTGGCCACCACAGCCACTGGCGGCCGCAGCGTGGGCCTACTTGGTGGTATTTGGCTCGCTGATCGCCTTTAGTGCGTATTTGTATTTGTTAGCCCATGCACCACCCGCACTGGCCACCAGTTATGCCTTTGTCAACCCGGTAATTGCGCTGTTTTTAGGGGTTGTTTTGGCGGGCGAAATCGTCAGTAAGGGTGAGTGGCTGGCCTCTGGTGTCATCCTTGCGGGGGTGCTGCTGATCTTTGCGGCGAAGGCACGGCCAGTGCTTAAGGCGTAGCTATGGGGCACTGCGCGCCAATGCGGCACAAAAAAACTTTGCAAAAACATCATTTACCACTGGAGAAACCGCTCCTTTTACAGTAGCATCCGCAATGTTGGTAAGGCATTTGAATTGCCAACAGTTAATTAACTTAAAAGGATCTTCAATCATGGCAACTGCGAAAAAAGCTGCGGCAAAGAAACCTGCCGCTAAGAAAGCCGCTCCAGCTAAAAAAGCTGCGGCTCCTGCAAAGAAAGCTGCTCCGGCCAAAAAAGCCGCTGCACCTGCTAAGAAGGCTGCTCCAGCTAAAAAAGCTGCTGCACCTGCTAAGAAAGCAGCTCCTGCCAAAAAGGCAGCCCCTGCTAAAAAAGCAGCCGCTAAGGCCCCTGCTAAAAAGCGCACTCCCAACGCCGCTTTCATGAAAGCCTTGGCTTTGAGCCCAGCGCTACAAGCCGTAGTAGGCGCAGCTGCTTTGCCACGCACCGAAATCGTGAGCAAGCTGTGGATTTACATTAAGAAAAACGGTCTGCAAGACAAAGTCAACAAGCGCATGATCAATGCCGATGCCAAGCTGAAAGAAGTTTTCGGCAAAGCACAGGTCAGCATGTTCGAGATGGCCGGTCTGATTGGCAAGCACGCTAAGTAATTAGCTGTGTGCCGCAAAAAAGCCACCCTCGGGTGGCTTTTTTTATGGGGTTTAACTGGTTAAAGTTATTTGACCGTCTTAACAAACCAGTGTGCCTGGCAATTTAGCCCGCAGAAGCCTCTTCTGTCTCTGGCTTAGCTTTGCCTTTCTTCTCTGGCAATGGGCCAATGTCCAAAGTCACTTTGCCTTCGTCGTCGGTATCCACCGTGAGCACACCGCCATCAACCAGCTTGCCAAACAGCAGCTCGTCAGCCAGCGCTTTGCGAATCGTGTCTTGAATCAACCGCTGCATCGGGCGTGCACCCATCAGCGGGTCAAAACCAGTTTTGGCCAGATGCTTGCGCAGCTTATCGGTAAAGGTGGCATCCACCTTCTTCTGGTCTAGCTGGGTTTCCAGCTGCAACAGGAACTTGTCCACCACGCGCAAAATCACGTCTTCGTTCAGCGCCTTAAAGCTCACCATCGCATCTAAGCGGTTGCGAAACTCGGGAGTGAACAAGCGCTTGATATCGGCCATCTCGTCGCCCGCTTGGCGCGTGTTGGTAAAGCCAATAGTGGCCTTGTTCATGGTCTCTGCACCGGCGTTGGTGGTCATGATGATGATGACATTGCGGAAATCGCTCTTGCGGCCGTTGTTGTCTGTCAGCGTGCCATGGTCCATCACCTGCAACAGCACATTAAAAATGTCCGGGTGGGCTTTTTCAATCTCATCAAACAGCAACACGCAATGGGGTTTCTTGCTGATGGCTTCCGTTAGCAAGCCACCTTGGTCAAAACCCACATAGCCCGGTGGCGCACCGATCAGGCGGCTTACGGCATGGCGTTCCATGTACTCGCTCATGTCAAAGCGAATCAAGTCAATGCCCATGATGTTGGCCAACTGCTTGGCGGCCTCAGTCTTGCCCACGCCCGTAGGGCCGCTGAACAAGAAGCTGCCTATGGGCTTGTCAGCGCGGCCTAGGCCGCTGCGCGCCATCTTCACGGCGGCGGCCAGCGCTTCTAGCGCAGGGTCTTGGCCGAAGACGACGTTCTTCAAGTCGCGCTCGATGTTGCGCAGCTTGCTGCGGTCGTCGTTGCTCACGCTGGCGGGTGGAATGCGGGCAATTTTGGCCACAATTTCTTCCACCTCAGCTTTGCTGATGATCTTTTTGCGCTTGCTGGCAGGCAAAATGCGCTGGGCCGCACCGGCCTCGTCAATCACGTCAATCGCCTTGTCGGGTAACTGGCGGTCGTTGATGTATTTAGCGCTCAGCTCGGCTGCAGCTTGCAGCGCGCCCAGCGCGTACTTCACGCTGTGGTGCTCTTCAAAACGGCTTTTCAGGCCTTTTAAGATATCTACAGTTTGCTCTACGGTAGGCTCTACCACATCTACCTTTTGGAAGCGGCGGGCCAGAGCGGCATCTTTCTCAAAAATGCTGCGGTACTCGGTGAAAGTGGTCGCGCCAATGCATTTGAGCGAGCCGTTTGACAGCGCAGGCTTGAGCAGGTTAGACGCGTCCAGCGTGCCGCCCGAGGCAGCACCTGCACCTATGAGGGTGTGAATTTCGTCAATGAACAAAATACCGTGGGGCTTGTCTTTCAAGGACTTCAATACGCCTTTCAGGCGCTGCTCAAAGTCGCCCCGGTACTTGGTACCGGCCAGCAACGCGCCCATGTCGAGTGAATACACCACCGACTCAGCCAAAATCTCTGGCACATCTTTTTGCGTGATACGCCAAGCCAAGCCCTCGGCGATGGCGGTTTTACCTACGCCTGCCTCGCCTACCAACAACGGGTTGTTTTTGCGGCGGCGGCACAAGATTTGAATCACACGCTCAACTTCGTAGTCGCGGCCAATCAGCGGGTCAATCTTGCCGTCTTTGGCCATTTGGTTCAGGTTGACGGTGTACTGCTCTAGCGGCGTGGCCTTTTCGCTCTTTTCGCTGGCCTCTTCGGCCTGTTCTCCGCCCTCACCGGCCTTGGCAGGCTCAGGTGGGTCAGATTTTTTAATGCCGTGGGCAATAAAGTTGACTACGTCTAAACGGGTTACGCCTTGCTGGTGGAGGTAGTACACCGCGTGGGAGTCTTTCTCGCCAAAAATGGCCACCAGCACATTGGCACCGGTAACTTCTTTTTTGCCGTTGCCGGTGCTTTGCACATGCATGATGGCGCGCTGAATCACGCGCTGAAAGCCTAAGGTGGGCTGGGTGTCCACCTCGTCAGTGCCCGCCACTTGCGGGGTGTTGTCCTTGATAAAGTTGGCCAGCGATTTGCGCAGGTCGTCAATGTTGGCAGAGCAGGCGCGCAAAACTTCAGCCGCGCTGGGGTTGTCCAGCAGGGCCAGCAAAAGGTGCTCTACGGTGATGAACTCGTGGCGTTGTTGGCGCGCTTCAACAAAAGCCATGTGGAGGCTAACTTCAAGTTCTTGTGCAATCATGGTGGGGCTTTCGAAGGGGCTGGGGAATCGAAGGGGTGAAACAGGGTAGGCTAAAGACGGATATTTAACGTAACGATACGCTTAATTTAAGGGCTCGCTCACGCATTGCAATGGATGTCCTGATTTTTTTGCGGCTTCTGTGACTTGGTCGACCTTGGTGGCAGCAACATCCTTGCTAAACACACCGCACACACCCTTACCGTCCAGGTGAATTTTAAGCATGATAGCGGTGGCGGTTTCGCGGTCTTTGTTAAAAAACTCTTGAATGACCGCCACTACAAACTCCATTGGCGTGTAGTCGTCATTGAGCAGTACCACTTGGTACATTTGCGGCGGTTTGACCTTTTCAGGCCGGCGCTCTAGCACCACAGTGCCGTCGCCATCGTCTTGCAAAGGCCGGGTGCGCGGTGCCGCTGGAGGGGGTACTTTGGTTGCCAATTGAGATTCCAGTGAACTAACTGTTGATTTTTGCTTTAGTAGCATGCATTTCGCAAACTTAAAGCCCATATTACGCGAGATTTTACGGCTGTGCACGCCTTCTGGGGGCGCCAGTTTGCTTTACCCCCATAAGCTGAAGACGCGGTGGGCATATTCAAGGTGTTTGTTAGCCGCGCAGTGCACGCCGCCATAAAAAAAGGGCCCACAGGCCCTTTTTTGAGCGGCAAAGCCAGCTTACATATGGTCGATCATGACCTGGCCGAAGCCTGAGCAGCTGACCTGTGTGGCACCTTCCATCAGGCGGGCAAAGTCGTAAGTGACTTTTTTGCTGGCAATTGACTTTTCCATGCTGCTGATGATCACGTCAGCGGCTTCTAGCCAGCCCATGTGGCGCAGCATCATCTCGGCAGACAAGATTTCTGAGCCGGGGTTGACGTAGTCTTTACCGGCGTACTTGGGCGCGGTGCCGTGGGTGGCCTCAAAGCAAGCCACTGAGTCAGACAGATTGGCACCGGGGGCAATACCAATCCCGCCCACCTGGGCGGCCAAAGCGTCAGATACGTAGTCGCCGTTCAAATTGAGGGTGGCAATGACACTGTACTCGGCGGGGCGAAGCAAAATTTGCTGCAAAAACGCATCGGCAATCACGTCTTTGATGATGATTTCTTTGCCGGTTTTGGGGTTTTTAAACTTGCACCACGGGCCGCCGTCAATCAGCTCGGCCCCAAATTCTTTTTGTGCCAGCGCGTAGGCCCAATCACGGAAACCACCCTCGGTGTACTTCATGATGTTGCCTTTGTGCACAATGGTCACAGAAGGTTTGTCGTTGTCTACGGCGTACTGCACTGCCTTGCGCATCAGACGCTCGGTGCCTTCGCTAGACACTGGCTTGATGCCGATGCCCGAGGTGTTGGGGAAGCGAATTTTCTTCACGCCCATCTCGTCTTGCAAGAATTTGATGATTTTTTTGGCTTTGTCGCTTCCGGATTCGAACTCGATACCCGCGTAAATGTCTTCGCTGTTTTCACGGAAGATCACCATGTTGGTCTTTTCTGGCTCTTTCACGGGTGATGGCACACCCTTAAAGTACTGCACGGGGCGCAGGCAAACGTACAGGTCTAGCTCTTGGCGCAAGGCTACGTTAAGGCTGCGGATACCGCCGCCCACAGGCGTTGTCAGGGGCCCTTTGATAGACACCACGTACTCGCGCAGCACCTTGAGGGTTTCCTCTGGCAACCACACGTCAGGGCCGTACACTTTGGTGGACTTTTCGCCTGCGTACACTTCCATCCAATGAATTTTGCGCTTACCGCCATAGGCCTTGGCCACGGCTGCGTCTACCACTTTAAGCATTACGGGCGTAATGTCCAGGCCGGTGCCGTCGCCTTCAATGAACGGAATAATCGGTTCGTCGGGCACGGTGAGCGACATATCGGCGTTGACGGTAATTTTGCTGCCAGCCGCAGGCACCTTGATGTGTTGGTACATAGTGTGTAGGTTATTAAAAGGGAATATAGAAAACCACAGTGGCTTTGGAATTGAGGGCCTAGATCTGCCGCTTTGAATAATCTTGTCAGCAGTTTAGGTGCATCCGCCTAATTTTATCCCGAATTAATTGCGTTCCAGTTAATTGCAAAGTTTTGTCAACCAAGGCCTAAGACCGCCCGTTGTTGCCATAGCCTCCAAACTTATGGATGGTTTTTGAAGTAACGTTATCTCAAGGAAATTTAAAATGAACAAACTCATCGCTGCTCTGATCGCTGGTCTCTTCGCTGCTGGCGCTTTTGCCCAAGCTGCTGCCCCTGCCGCTGCCGCCGCACCTGTTGCTGCTGTTAAAGCTGCTGCAGCACCCGCCGTAGCAGCTACCAAAGCCGCTGTAACCCCCGCTGCAGTTGCACCAGCTGCTGCTGCCCCGGCCGCCGCTGCCCCTGCAGCAGCCGCACCAGCTGCCCAAGCTAAGCCAATGGCCAAAGCCGATGACAAAGCTGCAATGAAAGCAGAAAAGAAAGCCGCTAAAAAAGCAGCTCGCAAAGCAAAAATGGACAAAAAAATGGCTGACAAGCCAGCTGCTAAGTAATTAGCGCTTGCCCTAAGCTGAAAATGCCCGCCTAGTGCGGGCATTTTTACGGGCATTTTTACGTGTATTTTGACGGACACTTTTTAAACGCAAAAAATAGTAGACTCCGCTTATGAACCATGCCCCTACTGCCTTTAAACGCCCTGCCCCGCGCCGCATAAACCGCCTAAGCTGCCTAGCCCTTGCGCTGGCAACTGGCCTGGTATTTGCCCAAGAAGCCCCGCAAACAACACTGCAGCGCACGGTCTTGCAGGCCGGTATGCACCGCATCGACGCGCAGGTAGCCGCTACGCCAGAGCAGCGGCAAATCGGCCTGATGTGGCGCAAAGACATGCCTGCGCACGAAGGCATGCTGTTTATCTTTGAAGAGCCTTCAAAGCAGTGCTTTTGGATGAAAAACACACTGCTGCCGCTGACAGCGGCTTTTGTAGCCGACGATGGCACGGTAGTGAACCTGGAAGACATGAAGCCCCAAACCCTTGATCCGCATTGCTCGGCCAAGCCAGTGCGCTATGTGCTGGAAATGAACAAAGGCTGGTTTGCCAAAAAGGGCATTAAAGCCGGTGACAAGCTGGTGGGTGCTGGCTTTAAGGCACAGTAAGGCTTGGTTGCTATTTTGGCTGTTATTTACAGTACCTACTATTAAATTAATAGCTGCCCGTGCAGCATTTCCTTGGGCCATAGCCCTAAAACCCGTTAAAAATCTTAAATAATAATATCTTTTATCCACATGGGTAAAGCAGAATGCACAATTAAAAAGCCGCCCGAGGGCGGCTTTTTTGTGCAAGAACTAAAAGATTAGTTCAGGGCAATTTTCTTGTCGCCTTTGTAAGTGTACAAAGTCATTTGTGGGTTCTTCAGTTCGCCGTTAGCTTCAAACTGCACGTTGGTGGTTACGCCTTTGAAGTTGGTTTTGCCAATTTCAGCGGTGTAGACTTTAGGGTCGGTGCTGTTAGCACGCTTCATAGCGTCAACCAGCACAAACACTGCGTCGTACACGTACGGGCTGTAAACTTGGAACTGCTTAGGGTACTTGGCTTCGTAGCGCTTCATCCAAGCGTCGCCACTGGGCATTTTGGCCAATGAGGCACCGCCTTCAGCGCAGATCACGTTCTCTAGCGTTTTAGCGCCAGCAGATTGCTTGATCAGGTCGTTGGTACAGATGCCGTCACCGCCGAAGAACTTTTGCTTGGTCAGGCCTAGTTGCTCCATCTGGCGCAGCATAGGGCCAGCTTGTGGGTCCATACCGCCGAAGAAAACTGCATCTGGGTTCTTGGCTTTCACAGCGGTCAAGATGGCCATGAAGTCAACGGCTTTGTCGGTGGTGAACTGCTCGTCCACAATCGTCATGCCTTTTTCTTTGGCTGTCTTCTTGAACACTTCAGCCACGCCTTGGCCGTAAGCGGTGCGGTCGTCGATCACGGCCACGGTCTTGAGCTTTAGGCCATCCGCTGCGTAGAAGGCCAAACCAGCGCCCAGGGCGTTATCGTTGGCCAGCAGGCGGAAGGTGGTTTTGTAGCCAGGCTTGGTCAAGTTAGGGTTGGTAGCAGACGGGGTGATGTGGGGGATACCGCAGTCGTTGTAGATTTTGGACGCTGGAATGGTGGTACCAGAGTTCAGGTGGCCAGCTACGCCGTTGACTTTAGCGTCGCACAGTTTTTGTGCCGCTGCTGCGCCTTGCTTTGGATCGGCGGCATCGTCTTCAGCAACCAGTTCAAACTTGATCTTTTTGCCACCGATGACGATGTTTTGGGTGTTGAGATCTTCAACAGCCATGCGGGCACCGTTCTCGTTGTCCTTGCCGTAAGCGGCTTGGGCACCAGAGATAGGCGCTACGTGACCGATTTTTACAACGGCCATGTCTTGTGCAGATGCAACACCTGCAATGGTAGCCAAAGCGGCTAGTACGGTTAGTTTCAATTTCATGTAAAACCTCTAAAGGAAAAGATAAACAAAGTCGCCAGAATAGTTGAGAGTATTTATTTTACCCAACGGCCTGTACGATACTGCAAAACGCGGGCCAACATGCGCAGGATGACGCGTGATTCCTAGGGGTTTTCACGATCAACCCTTTTAAAAGCGCTATCTGTAGCCGGAATTGTCAGCCAGTTCTTTGGCTAATGCATCTTCCAGTGCCTGCGCCAGCGTGTCGGTAACTACACTTTCAATAGCCGGGGCCAGGTCTAGGGCGATGGCTTTGGCGTGGGCCAGCGCTATGCCTGCTACCGCCTCGCGCACATGCCTTTCTAGCGCCTGCTCTATGTGCTGCATGACACGCTCAGTTACGTCTTGCAGCACGCGCTGCTGAATTTGCCGGGCCAGTGCGTCGGACAGCATGTTGGAGGACGGCTCCGGTGCACCAGGCAAGGCTTGGTTAGCAACCGGAGGTTGCAGACCCGGGCTGGCTGCAGGCTGGTTTGCGCTAACGGCAGAAGGCTGCACCACATGGGTGAGCGTGGGGACGAATTGAGGGGGTGTTTTGAGCATACGGGTTTAAAAAGGGGCGTTGAGCACGGTAGGTAGGCACTGGTTTAGGGCGCAACCTGCAGGTCGTGGCGGGTGATCTCGTAGCCCAGGCCTGTGTAGTGCTTCCAGCGGATGCGGGCGGCTTGGCGGTCGGCCTCGTCTTGGGTAACGACTTCGATCAGGCGGTCAAATTTTTCAATGCCTGCCACCGCGCTGGTGCCCAGGTTGACCAGTATGCCAAAGCCTTGGGCTGTTTGGGCATCGTCGGTCAACAACACAGGGCTGCGCGCTGCCTCAGCCGGGCTGCAAGGGGTGCGGCTGTGGGCGATAAAGTCGGTGGGGCTGAAAGTCCAGAGCGCAACGTCCAGCCTGCCCAGCAGATCGGGCGGGGCCAGCACTGCCACGCGCGCGCCGCTGGCCGTGGCTTTGCGCAGCAGCTTGCAGGCGTAGGCAACTTTGCCGGGCGCGTTGAAGTGAAAGGCTAGCTGGGGCATGGGGTGGCGGTTCAGTTTGCGCTTGTTGCGCGCTTTATGGCTGCTTTTTTAGTGGCTACTTTTTTAACCACTATTTTTTTACTTGCTACTTTTTTAGTAGCTGCTTGTGCAGCATTTCCTTGGGCGACAGCCACAAAAGGCTTGAAATTTAGCAGATAGTTAAGCAGCAGCGGCACAGGCCGTCCGGTAGCGCCTTTGGCTGCGCCGCTCTTCCAGGCGGTGGCGGCTATGTCCAGGTGCGCCCAAGGGTAGGCCTTGGTAAAACGCTGCAAAAACTTGGCCGCCGTGATCGACCCGCCCGCGCGGCCGCCGATGTTGGCCACGTCGGCGAAATTACTTTTCAGGCCTTCGGCGTAGTCGTCGTCCAGCGGCATGCGCCAGCACGGGTCTAGCGCCGCGTCACCCGCTGTTTGCAGGGCTTGGGCCAGCGCGTCGTGTGGGCTAAACAGGCCGCTGCGCACGTGGCCCAGGGCAATCACGCAGGCACCGGTCAGGGTGGCAATGTCGATGACCGCAGCGGGTTTAAAGCGCTCAGCGTAGGTTAATGCGTCGCACAGCACCAGGCGGCCTTCGGCATCGGTGTTGAGTATTTCGATGGTTTGGCCGCTCATGCTGGTGACCACGTCGCCAGGCTTGACGGCGCGGCCGTCGGGCATGTTTTCGCAGCTGGGAATCAGGCCCACCACGTTGATGGCCGGTTGCAGCAGGCTGAGCGCTTTGAACACGCCCAGCACACTGGCCGCGCCGCCCATGTCAAACTTCATTTCGTCCATGTCGGGGGCGGGCTTGATAGAAATACCGCCGGTGTCAAAAGTAATGCCCTTGCCTACCAGCACCACGGGGGCCGCAGAGCTGGCCGTGGTCTTGGCCGTGGTCTTGGCCGTGGTCTTGGCCGCGCCGTTGTAGCGCAGCACAATAAAGCGCAGCGGCTCGGCCGAGCCTTGGGCTACAGCCATGAACGAGCCCATGCCCAGCTTGGCCACCTCTTTGGGCCCTAGCACCTCGCATTGCAGGTTTTTATGGCCCTTGGCCAAGGATTGTGCAGCTTCGCCCAGCAGGGTAGGCGTGGCGTAGTTGCCGGGGCGGTTGGCCCACTCTTTGGCAAACTCTACGCCGTGGGTGCAGGCTACAGATTGGTTAAAAGCGGTTTGCACCGTGCGCGCGTCGCTTACACCTAGCACCACATGGGCTGCTCGGCGGGGCACGGGCTTGCTTTTGGTGGTGCTGTAGACATAGGTGGCTTGGGCAGCCGCCTGCACTGCTGCCTGTACACAGGCTTGCTGGGCAGCTGCGTCCAACTCGGCCAGGCCGCACAGGCTAAGTACCACTTTAGGGGCTTTGTCAGCACTGCCGGGCTTGTAGGCGGCCAAGGCGGCGGCTACGGCTTTGCCAACTTCGCGGGCGCTGCCGCCGCCTACACCGGCCAGCATGACCTTGTGGGCGCGCAGGCCTGGCAGGGCGTAGGCTTGCACCAGCTTGCCTGCGCTGCCATCGCAGTCACCTGCAGCCAGGGCCGCAGCCACCAAGCTGGCCACTGGGCCGTCAGGGGCGTTGGCCCCAGCACTGGCCGATTTGGTTACCAAGACCACCAAAAGCGATGAGGGAAGCGCGGCGGCCTGGGCCCACGAAAGTGTTTTCAGTTCAAAGTTCATAATAGGCGCTTGGTAATTTAATTAAGATTCAAAGATTTAAGTGTTCACAAGAATTTTCAGCCAAATTCTGTATCCATAGCGTAATGTTATTCCATTCTTCCCTTCGCAAAGAGCTAGCGCGCAGTTTTGTCGCCACTTTGGTAGTGTTAATTACCGTGGTGATGAGCATGATGCTGATTCGCACACTAGGCTTGGCTTCTAGCGGCATCGTTAACCCCAAAGACGTGATGCTGCTGATGGGCTACGCTGTGCTAGGGCACTTGTCTACTATTTTGACGCTGAGCTTGTTTATTGCAGTAACCAGCACGCTAGGGCGCATGTACCGCGACTCTGAAATGGCCATTTGGTTTAGCAGTGGGCGCTCTTTGGCCAGCTTTTGTGTGCCGGTACTGCGCTTTGCCTGGCCTATTTTGCTCAGCATCGTGCTGCTGGCACTGTTTGTCTGGCCCTGGAGCAACCAACAAGCCCAGCGCATGCGCGACAGCTTTGAAAACCGGGGCGAGCTAGACCGTGTAGCAGCCGGGCAGTTTCAAGAAAACGCCTCGGGCACGCGGGTATTTTTTATAGAGCGGGACGACAGCTTTGCCCGCAATGCCCAAGCCAGCGCTGCCTCCGCTAGTGCCAGTGCAACGGCCAGTACCAGTGCAGACCAAATAGCCAACACCACCCCCACCAGCACTACCGACACCAGTGCAGAACCTGCCGATGCCTCGGCCACCCAAAAAACCGCGCGCAATGTGTTCATGCTGTCAACCGAAGCAGGTAAAACCGCCGTCACTTCAGCCCGGTCGGGGCGCATTGAACGCATCAACGGTGAACAGTTTTTGTTGCTTAACAACGGCCAGCGCATGGAGCAAACTGCAGGCCAAGATGCTGTGCGCACCAGCGAATTTGCTGAATACGGCACCCAAATTGGCCGCAAAGTAGCCGGCCCCGACGACGCGCCACCGCCCCGCACGCTGCGCACCAACCAGCTGCTGCGTGCCCCCACGCTGGCCAACCTGGCCGAGCTAAGCTGGCGCGTGGGCTTGGCCCTGGCGGGTTTTAACCTGGTGCTGCTGGCGCTGGTGCTGTCGGCCAGCAACCCGCGTGCGGGCCGTGGCTACAGCCTGGTGTTTGCACTGCTGGCCTTTGTGGCTTACTACAACCTGCTCAACGCTGGCTTTGGTTGGGTTAGCAGTGGACGGGTTGGCTTTAGCACCTACATGCTCAGCCTGCATGGCGGTGTTTTGGCAGCCACTTGCCTGCTGATGGCGGCGCGCAGCAGCAACTGGTCCGTGCGTTACCTGCTGCCTGCGCGGGTTTAGTTGCTACAGTCCTAGAGCACACCATGCACACATTGCGCCGCCTGATTCACCACGAAATGCTGGTCACCGTGGCCTTTGTGGCACTGGCTTTTTTAGCCCTATTTTCGTTTTTTGACCTGGTGGAAGAAGTCAGTTCGGTCGGCCAAGGCATTGCCGCCAGCCCCTACCGCATGAGCCACGCCATACTGTTTGTACTGCTGTGGATGCCCGCCCGCCTGTACGAGGTGCTGCCCATTGCCGTGCTGATCGGCTCTATCACCGTGATGGCACGCTTTGCGCAAAGCTCGGAGTTCACTATTTTGCGCACCAGCGGTATGGGGCCGTGGCGCGCGCTGCGCACAGTGCTGTCGCTGGGCGTAGTGTTTACCGTGGCCACCTTTTTAATTGGCGACTACCTAGCTCCTGTAACCACCCGCACAGCGCAGTTGCTCAAAGCCAGGTTTTTAGGGCAAATTACCGTCGGGCAAACGGGTGCTTGGCTCAAGGAAAAACAGCAATTTTCAAACTACGCTGTCAACGTAGGCGCACTGACCGACAAAAACAGCATGCGCAATATTCGCATTTTTGAATTTAATACGCGCGGCACGTTGGTCTCTACCCTGCAAGCACAAAGCGGCGAGTTTGCCAAGGACGACTCTTGGACGCTAGCAGGTGTCAAGCGCAGCGAGTTTATCGTTGACGCGCCCAAAGTAGCCAACACGCCCCAAGCCAATGCGAAAGACAATTTGCCCAGCGCCCGCGTGCAGCACGACAACGTGCTTATCAACTACCGCTGGCCTACAGGCTTAAGCGCCGAAATGGTGTCTGTTGCCTTGCTTAAACCCGAGCGCATGGGCACAGTGGATTTGTACCAGTATATGACCCACCTGGAAGCCAACGGCCAAAGCTCGCAACGCTACGCCATCGAGTTTTGGCGCAAAGTGTTTTACCCGCTCAGCTGCTTGGTGATGGTGGTACTGGCCCTCCCCTTTGCTTACCTGCACTTTCGTTCCAGCTCCATCAGCGGTTATGTGTTTGGTGGCGTGATGGTCGGCATAAGTTTCTTTTTGCTCAATAACGTATTTGGCTACGCAGGTAACCTGAACAACTGGCAGCCATGGATAGCCGCAGCCGTTCCTGGGCTGCTGTACTCACTGGCCTCACTGGCTGCTTTTACCTGGCTGGTGCTGCGGCACTAGCCAGATTTTCAACCTACAGCACCCGTTTGAGTGCGTACCACGCCTTTTTGCAACCCTACTATGACCCAACCCCACGCCATTATTTTGTTTGCCCACGGCTCCCGCGACCCCCTGTGGCGCGCCCCCATGGAAGCTGTAGCCACCACCATCGCAGCCCAGCACCCCCACACCCCCGTGCGCTGCGCCTACCTAGAGCTGTGCGCACCCGACCTGCCCACAGTTACTACAGAAATAATAGCTGCTTGTGCAGCATTTCCTTGGGCCACAGGGCTAAAAGGCCCTGTAAATATACGCATCGTCCCGATGTTTTTAGGCATGGGCGTGCATGCCCGCAAAGACCTGCCCGAGCTGGTAGCCCAGCTGCGTGTTGACCACCCCCAGGTCAATTTTGAAATGGTCGCACCGATAGGCGAAGATGCGCGAGTGACCGCCCTGCTGGCCCAGCTGGCGGTAGATTAAATTTTGGAGATCGATTTTTTATTCCATCCCGTTGAGTATGTTTTGCTACCCACAAGTTGGTAAAAATAGAATGCCTTTATGAACGAAATATACGTGAGCACAGATGTTGAAGCCAACGGCCCAATACCAGGCTCATACTCCATGCTGAGTTTCGCTTCAGCTGCGTACCTTGCAGACAAAACATTGGTTTCGACTTTCACAGTTAATTTGAAAGTCTTGCCTACGGCGAAAGAAGATCGTAATACCATGGAGTGGTGGAGCAAAAATCCAAAAGCATGGGATGCCTGCCACTCAGATTGCCAAGAGCCCTCTAAAGCTATGCATGATTATGCGCAATGGGTTTTAGGCTTGCCAGGAAAACCAGTTTTTGTGGCCTATCCCGCGGCTTACGACTTTATGTTCGTCTATTGGTATTTGATGGAATTCGTTGGCAGTTCCCCGTTTGGACACCATGCCTTAGACATCAGATCGTTCGCTATGGCCGTGCTGAACACTGGCTTTAAAGAGGCCTCTAAAAGAAATTTTCCGCAAGCATGGTTTGATCTGCAACCGCATACACACATAGCACTAGACGATGCAATAGAGCAAGGCGCGTTGTTTTGCAATATGCTAAAAATGCGATGAAATGGAATTGCACTGAGCAATTATTTTGTCAAGTTCAATCCACAAAGCATCGCACAAATTTACCCTGTGCACCGATGTTGTAAATACAGCATGCTCTTCTTGGTAAATAGCTAAAAGCCGTTGATTGCCATCTTTGACGCAGGCACGAACATTGGCAAGCCTGTCAGCAGTTTTTACAATCAAAGCCAATTGCTCATCACCCTCCACACTAGCGAGCCGCGCGTAGGTTTTGCTTTTTCTTTCCTTTCTAGAATCGCCCGGTGCATCGGTCAATAGCGCTACACAGCGAGAAATAAATAGACTAAGTCAGTAGTGTCCCAACGTTTTTCAGAGGAGAGAGAGCTGTTTAGGCTCCAAATTCCGATTGAAATTAGCTGGGGTCGCTGTAAGTAGTTGATTTA
>JAYWGO010000168.1:0-11050 GCA_043778205.1 Polaromonas sp.
CGGAAATTTTGGGATCAGGCAATGTCGTTGTTTGAGCGCAGCGAGTTTCGACATTGACCCCAAAATTGAGCACTGCAGATGCTCCCCGAAGGGCCGGGGCTCAGGGCGGCAACCGGCACAGCGCCGCAGCAGTGCGCGGAGCAAAAACAAGGCTAACAGCGCAAAAAATCAATGCGCCTTGTCCCAATTAGCTCCCACCCCCACCTCGGCAAGCAACGGCACCTTCAAAGTCGCCACCCCCGCCATGATGCGCGGCACCTCTGCGCGCAGCCAGTCCACTTCGGCCAAGGGCACTTCAAACACCAGTTCGTCGTGCACTTGCATGATCATTTTGGTGCCGCGCTGCTCAGTGTCCAGCACGCGCTGCACTTCGTTCATGCTCATTTTTATCAGGTCAGCCGCTGTGCCCTGCATGGGCGCATTAATGGCGGCGCGCTCGGCCCCCGCGCGGCGCGGGCCGTTGGGGCTGTTGATCTCGGGCAGCATCAGGCGGCGGCCAAACACGGTTTCTACATAGCCTTTGCTTTTGGCTGACAAGCGCGTTTCATCCATGTACTGCTTTACGCCGGGGTAGCGGGCAAAGTAGCGCTCTATGTAGTTTTTGGCTGCTGTGTTGTCAATGCCCAAGTTACGCGCCAAGCCAAAGGCGCTCATGCCGTAGATCAGGCCAAAGTTAATCACCTTGGCATAGCGGCGCTGCTCGGTGCTCACTTCGTTTACCGTCACGCCAAACACCTCGGCGGCTGTGGCGCGGTGCACGTCCAGCCCCGAGGTAAAGGCGCTTAGCAAAGCCTCGTCGCCGCTGATGTGCGCCATGATGCGCAGCTCAATTTGGCTGTAGTCGGCGCTGGCAATCACACAGCCTGCAGGGGCGCAAAAGGCCTCGCGCACGCGGCGGCCCTCAGGCGTGCGGATGGGGATGTTTTGCAGGTTAGGGTCGTTGCTGCTCAGGCGGCCCGTAACCGCCACGGCTTGCGCGTAGTGCGTGTGCACGCGGCCTGTGCGCGGATGGGCCAGCTGGGCCAGTTTGTCGGTGTAGGTGCCTTTGAGCTTGCTAAGGCCGCGGTGCTCTAAAATTTTGGCGGGCAGTGGGTAGTCTTCGGCCAGTTTTTCTAGCACTTCTTCGTCGGTAGACGGCGCGCCTGTGGCGGTTTTTTTCACTACCGGCAAGCCCAGTTTGGTAAAAAATATCTCGCCAATTTGCTTAGGGCTGGCCAGGTTAAACGGCTGACCCGCCAGGTCATGGGCCTCACGTTCTAGCTCCATGATGCGCTGGCCCAGCTGGTGGCTTTGTGTGGCCAGCATGGGGCCGTCGATGAGCACGCCGTTGCGCTCTATGCGGTACAGGGTTTCGCTGCTGGCAATTTCTAGCTGGTAAATGTTCAGCAGCTTGGCTTCTTTTTGCAGGCGCGGCCACAGTGCCAAGTGCACATCCAAGGTTTGGTCCGAATCTTCACACGAATATTCGGCTGCCTTGGGCACATCGACTTGGGCAAAGCCAATTTGGTGTGCGCCTTTGCCGCACAGGTCTTCGTAGGCAATACCGCTGCGACCCACATGCCGTTCAGCCAGGCTAGACAGGCCGTGCGGCTTGTGCACTTCCAGCACATAGCTTTGCAGCATGGTGTCGTGCGCGTAGCCCTGCACTTCAATGCCGTGGTTGGCAAACACGTGGCGGTCGTACTTTACGTGCTGGCCTAGCTTGTGTTTGCCAGCGTCTTCTAGCCAAGGTTTTAGCTTGGCCAGCACCTCGTTAATCGGCAGCTGCTCAGGGGCATCTGGGCCTACGTGGGCTAGCGGAATATAGGCCGCCTCGCCGGGCTGCACGCTGAACGACAGGCCCACGATCTGCGCCTGCATTTCGTTCAGTGAGGTGGTTTCGGTGTCCACAGCGGTCAGTTCAGCGGCTTGAATTTTGGCATGCCATGCGTCAAACGCCGCCCAGGTAAGCACGGTGTCGTAGGCTTTGCTGGTAGCTTGCGAGGCAGCAGGGGGCGCGTCGGCAAAAAGGTCGTCGGTTGCACTGTGGGCACCTGCACTGCTTTTGGATGCACTGCCTTTAAGGGCACCGCCATGGCTGGTACCGCCAGCTTTGAGTGAGGAGGCCAGGCCTTTAAAACCATACCGCACATAAAAATCGACCAATGCGGCGGTGTCTTCTACGCCCACCGCCAGTTTGTCCAGGCTGGGCAGGCCTTGCACATAGTCTGCAAGGTCGCAGTCGGTTTTAATAGTTAGCAGCGCGCGGCCTTGGGGCAGCCAGTCCAGTGCATTGCGCAGGTTCTCTCCAGCGGCACCTTTGATGTCTGCCGCATGCGCCACCAGATTGGCCAGAGAGCCGTATTCGGCCAGCCATTTGGCCGCTGTTTTAGGCCCCACTTTGGCCACGCCGGGCACGTTGTCTACCGTGTCACCCACCAGGTTTTGGTAGTCCAGCATCAGCGAGGGCGGCACGCCAAACTCAGCCGTCACGCCGGCAATGTCGCGCCGTTTGCCGTTCATGGTGTCGATGATGGTGATGTGCTCGTTAACCAGTTGGCTCAGGTCTTTGTCGCCACTGGAAATAATTACCTCTATGCCCTGCTCTGCACCCAGGCGCGCCAGCGTACCCAGCACGTCGTCGGCCTCGACACCGGGCACCGCCATCACCGGCCATCCTAGCAGGCGCATTACCGTGTGAATGGGCTCAATTTGGCTGCGCAAGTCATCGGGCATGGGCGAGCGCTGGGCCTTGTACTGCGGGTAAAGTTCATCACGAAAAGTCGGCCCACTGGCATCGAACACGCAGGCCACGTAGCGCGCTGGATACTGGGCCTTGAGCGCGGCCATCATGTTGATCATGCCGCGAATCGCCCCTGTAGCGGCGCTGGCAGGGTCGCCGGGCACGGCGCGCAGGTCGGGCATGGCATGAAAAGCACGGTACAGGTAGCTAGAGCCGTCAACCAGCAGCAGGCGGTGGGGCGCAGCCAATGGGGTCAGGCTGTCGCTGGGGCTAGGGCTAGGGCTAGGGCTGGGTAAATCGGCAGGGGGTAAAACATCGGTCATAGCCTCCATTGTCTCCCAATAGCGCCCACAAGCCTCCTACAATCGGGTGGTATTGCTGGTTTAGCTTTGCTGGTTTAGCTTAGCCAGTTGCGTTTGATCGGCTCAACTTTGCCGCTTGCGTTTTATTCCACCCACGTCGCTTTAATTTTCATGGCCGTATTTACTGAAGTTTCTTTTGACACCGCCGCCCAGCTTTTCAGCGATTTGCGCCTTGGCACCTTAAATAGCCTTACCGGCTGCGAGGGCGGCATAGAAAACACCAACTACTTTGCCAGCAGCGACCAAGGCGACTATGTGCTGACCTTGTTTGAACGCTTAAGCACTGAGCAACTGCCGTTTTACTTGCATTTGATGAAGCACCTGGCCCAGCGCGGTATTCCGGTGCCCGACCCGCAGGCCAACGCCCAAGGCGATATTTTGCTCACCGTGCTGGGCAAACCTGCCGCCGTGGTGAACAAACTTAAAGGCAAAAGCCAGCTACAGCCCACTGCAGGCCATTGCATTGCGGTAGGTACCATGCTGGCGCGCATGCACTTGGCGGGGCGGGACTACGGCCGCACCCAGCCTAACCTGCGCGCCCTGCCTTGGTGGAACGCCACCCTGCCCGTGGTGCTGCCCTACCTCAGCCCTGCCCAAGCCGCGCTGGCCAGTGCCGAGCTGGCTTACCAAAACCATCTGCACGCCAGCAGCGCCTATGCTGCCCTGCCCCGTGGGCCTGTGCATGCCGACCTGTTCCGCGACAACGTGATGTTTGAAGGCGACACCCTCACAGGCTTTTTTGACTTTTACTTTGCCGGCGTAGACACCTGGCTGTTTGACATCGCTGTGGGCTTGAACGATTGGTGCACCGACCTGCCCACAGGGCAGCGTGATACCCAGCGCGAGGCCGCGTTTGTGCAGGGCTACCAAAGTGTTCGCCTCTTGTCTCAGGCTGAACACGCGCTGTTACCGGGCATGCTGCGCGCAGCCGCACTGCGGTTTTGGACATCACGCCTATGGGATTTTCATCTTCCGCGCGATGCGGCTGTGCTAACCGCGCACGACCCCATGCACTTTGAACGCATTTTGCGTGCCCGCACCCGCTTTATGCCCTGCGCAGCATGAAGCTCACAATACGGCGCACACTCCTTCACTTTATTTGACTGACCACCCACTCCATGAAACTCAATATTGTTCCTGCCAGCACTGGCATGACCTGGGTCAAGCTAGGTATTTCTACTTTTTTCAAGCAGCCCATAGCCTTAGGTGGGCTGTTTTTCATGTTCATGGCGCTCATCTCGGTGGTGACTGTGATTCCCGTGCTGGGCAGCGTACTGGCCTTGGTTTTGCTGCCTGCTGCCACACTGGGGCTGATGGTGGCCACGCTGGAGGCGGTGGGGGGCAAATTTCCTATGCCCTCCGTGCTGGCCACTGCGTTTCGCGCAGGGCGAGCGCGCATGCGGGCCATGCTGGTACTAGGCGCTATGTATGCAGGGGCATTTTTGCTGATGATGGGCATTACCGCTTTGTTCGATGGCGGGCAATTTGCCCTAGTTTATTTAATGGGCGGCAAACTCAGCCAAGAGGTGTTGCAGCAAAGTGACTTCCAAATGGCCGCTTGGGTGGGCATGCTGCTGTACCTTCCGCTGTCGTTTATGTTTTGGCACGCCCCGGCGCTGGTGCACTGGCACGGTGTAGCGCCCAGCAAAGCGTTGTTTTTTAGCTTCATAGCCTGTTTTCGCAATTTCAAAGCTTACACGGTGTATGGCATCGTTTGGATGGCGGTTATGTCGTTGGCAGCTATCGTGATGGTCACGGTTTTGTCCTTGCTAGGGCTGGTCAGTGCCATTGGCGTAATGATGGTGCCGATGGTGCTGCTCTTGGGTGCGATGTTATTTACCTCGATTTATTTTACGTTTCGTGATAGCTTTGAGCATTTAGACACGACTGATGTGCAAGCACCGCCCGCAATCTGAATCTATTGCCTGTGCGCTGCGTACTGGTAGAACACTCTGGAGACCACTGTCATGGAACAACACGCCTTACTAGGCCGCACTGAAACCGAATCGCTGTGGTTTGAGCGGCGCAGCTTTTTAAGCGCAGCAGCCGCTTGGACTGCCCTGGGCGGCTACACCGCGGCCCAAGCGCAAGAACGCAGCAATATCGTGGAGCTGGTGGGTGATACCCTGATTAATGGCAACCGCTTAAGCCCTGGGCAAATTATCCAAACCGGTGACACCATCAACACAGGCCCTGGTGCCAGTTTGGTTTTTGTTATAGGCAATGCCGCCTTTCAGGTGCGGCAAAACTCTCGCTTTTTGGTAGAGCGCGGCGACACCATCAACGTGGTGAGCGTGCTGCGCTTGCTAACCGGTGCAGTGGCCAGCGTGTGGGGCAAAGGCAACCGCAGGCAAATCATCACACCTACGCTGACTGCGGGTATTCGCGGTACCGGTGTGTACACCGAGGTGTTTGAAGCACAGGACTACCGCAGCTACTTTTGCAATTGCTACGGCGTGGTGGACATGAATGCTGGCAACGAAAAAACCCTCAGCGAGGCTGATTACCACCAAGCTTTTTGGGCCGAGGCACAGCTCGGCGCCAACGGCAAATTGCTAAATTCCGCGCCAGCCCTGAACCATACCGATGCCGAGCTAGAAAGCCTGGCCCGCCTGATTAACCAGCAAACCAGCTGGCAAATCACGGGCAAAAAAGGCACAAAAGACGGTATGGGCCGTACCAACAACAGGCCTGGGCAAAAACACCCTGCCGATTCAGCCTACTAGTGTTTGGGTATGCCTGTTAGCACCAATAGTAGCCCCAAGGATTGCAGGCCTAGGGCTTACTTGTTTTTGCTGCGGTAGCTGGCCAGCGACTTGGCCAAATCTGCATATTCTTCGCAGGTTTTGTTGCCGCAAATTTTCTCTAGCGATGCCAAGTGCTTCTCAGCCTCGGCAGGCTTTTTGTCCATCAAATACGCCTCGCCAATGTACTCGTGCGCCCCTTTGTGTTTAGGGTCTAGCTGCAGCGCCATTTTGTAGTTCTCAAAGGCTTTGGGTAAATCAGGCTGTGCCTGCTTGCGGTTGGCGTAACCGAGCAGGTTGTAAACGTCGGCGTTTTTAGGCTCGTCTTTAACTGCCAAGTTAAGCTCAGACAAGGCACGCTTCCAGTCTTTGGCCTTGATCGCCAGGCGCGCCGTGCTCAGGCGCGAAGGAGCTGCCACTTCGGCCGTGGTTTCTACGGGTGCAGTGTCAGCGGCCCAAGTGCCTGAGCAAGCCAAAGTTAGGATGGCAGCAAGTGCACTGGTGAGCATTGTTGTTGAGTAGTATTTGAGTTTCATGGTAATTCGGTTGGAATAAATGTGTTATTGACACTGCCGCGCTGGGCTAAGTTCAACACAGCCATTAAACAGGTGTTAACTTTGCGACACTGAGCGCCAGCCACTTGATGCCGTGGCGGCCAAACTTAACCTGCGCACGCGCATCGTCGCCTGCGCCTTCTACACTGATAACTGCGCCCTCGCCAAACTTGGCGTGGAACACTTGCATGCCTGCGGCTATGCCGTGCGCAGGTGCACTGGCTTGCTTGGGCACAGGGCCCGAAGCAAAGCCACCTTTGTCCCAGTCGCTAGCGCCACTTGCGGTCTTGTTGTAGTTGGCATAGGGGTTGCTACGGCCTTGCTGCCCATAGCCGCTGCCGTAGCCAGACTGCGCACTGGCCTGGGTGTTAAAGCCTGAGCCAAAGCCTGCGTTTTTAGGGGTGATCCATTTGAGCGCGGCTTCGGGCAACTCGTCCAAGAATCTACTCTTGATGTTGTAGCGCGTTTGGCCATGCAGCATGCGGGTTTGCGACAGGCTGAGGTACAGGCGCTTGCGGGCGCGGGTGATGGCCACGTACATCAAGCGGCGCTCTTCTTCCAGGCCGTCGTAGTCGTTCATGGAGTTCTCGTGCGGGAACAAGCCCTCTTCTAGCCCGGTGATAAATACCGCGTCAAACTCCAGGCCTTTGGAGCTGTGCACGGTCATCATTTGCACCGCGTCTTGGCCTGTTTTAGCTTGGTTGTCGCCCGACTCTAGCGCGGCGTGTGTCAAGAAGGCGGCCAGCGGCGACATGGTTTCGCCCGTGTCTTGGTTAACGATGGTCTCCAAAGACGTGGGTTGGTCTGTGTTAAGGCCTTGGCTGGCAGGGCTTTGCGACAAAGTTACAGACAACATTGGTGCATTGGCCACTTCGTCTACCGGCAGCGCTATGGCGTCGCGGCCAAAGCCTTCTTGGGTAACAAAGCTTTCA
This sequence comes from Polaromonas sp., assembly GCA_043778205.1. Classification (GTDB taxonomy): domain Bacteria; phylum Pseudomonadota; class Gammaproteobacteria; order Burkholderiales; family Burkholderiaceae_C; genus JAAFIP01. The sequence continues at coordinate 7,315 of JAYWGO010000168.1, forward strand.
GCCGCGCTAACCAGTTCGGTTAAGTTTTCTACCCGGTCGGCGCCTTCTTTGTCGTTTTTGTAGTGTTCTAGCAAACCGCTGTGGTCTAGCACCAGTTCAATAATTTCGCGCAAGGACAAGCCCAGCGTTTGCTCGCGCAGTACGTCCATTTTGGCAACAAAACCGCCCAGGCTGGCACCGGCTTTGCCTGTAACCACGCTGACAGCATCGTGCAGCGAGCAGCCTGCAGCGCGCGCTGCGTCTTGCAGCTGCTCTATGCTGCGTGCGCCTATGCCACGAGGCGGAAAATTCACCACCCGGCTAAAGCTGGTGTCGTCGTGCGGGTTGTCCAAAATACGCAGGTAGGCCAGTGCATTTTTTACCTCAGCGCGCTCAAAAAACCGCAGCCCACCGTACACACGGTAAGGCACACCGGCGTTGAACAACGCGGTTTCAATCACCCGGCTTTGCGCATTGCTGCGGTAGAGCACGGCTATTTCTTTGCGGCTGGTTCCCGGCTCTGCGCCTTGGTCGCGCTGCAGGTTTTTTACCTCTTCCACCAGCCACTGCGCCTCGGCAAAGTCGCTGGGGTTCTCCATCACACGCACCGGCTCGCCAGCACCTTGGCTGGTGCGCAGGTTTTTGCCCAAGCGCTTGGTGTTGTGGCTGATCAGTTGGTTGGCGCTGTCCAAAATATTGCTGTAACTGCGGTAGTTTTCTTCCAGCTTGATTTGGTGCTGCACTTGGTATTCGCGCACAAAATCGGCCATATTGCCTACGCGTGCACCGCGAAAAGCGTAGATGCTTTGGTCATCGTCACCCACTGCAAAGACCGATGATTTGCTACTATTTTCGGAGCTGCTTGTGCCCTGATTTATTGAGCCAGGGCTTGAATCATGCCCTGAAAACATCTTAATCCAAGCGTATTGCAGCTTGTTGGTGTCCTGAAACTCGTCAATCAAAATATGGCGGAAGCGCCGGTTGTAGTGTTCACGGATGGGTGCGTTGTCACGCAGCAACTCGTAGCTGCGCAAGATCAGCTCGCCGAAGTCCACCACACCTTCACGCTGGCACTGGGCTTCGTACAGTTCGTAGACCTCGACTTTTTTGCGGGTTTCGTCGTCGCGCACTTTGATGTCTTTGGGCCGTTCGCCTTCTTCTTTCGAGCCGCTGATAAAGTACATCAGCTGTTTGGGCGGAAAGCGCTCTTCGTCTACGCCAAACTGCTTGCACAGCCGCTTGATCGCCGAGAGCTGGTCTTGGGTGTCTAAAATTTGAAATGCCTGCGGCAGCCCGGCCATTTTGTAGTGCGCCCGCAAAAACCGGTTGCACAGGCCGTGAAAGGTGCCAATCCACATGCCGCGCACATTGACTGGCAGCATGGTGCCCAAACGCAGCACCATTTCTTTGGCGGCTTTGTTGGTAAAGGTGACGGCCATCAGACCACCGGGGGAAATATGGCCGTTTTGCAGCAACCATGCAATGCGCGTGGTCAGCACCCGCGTTTTGCCTGAGCCTGCGCCTGCCAAAATAAGTGCGTGCGTCTCGGGCAAAGTGACAGCTGCCAGTTGCTCTGCATTCAGGTTATGCAAAAGTGGGGCGGTGGGTGGGGCAGCGTGTGAGGAGGTGGGGTGGCTGTGTAAGACAGCGGACCGCTGGGAGACTAAACTGGGATTAGGTGATACTTCAAACGACATACCCAGATTGTGAAGCCAAGACGATGAAAACCTTTTTTTCGCATAGTTATATTTGTAGCGCCACGTTGCTGGTATCTGCATTTGTTGTCACAGGGCTCGGCACTACCGCACAAGCCCAGTCGTCTTGCTCTAGCGATGGGCAACGCGCACCCAGTGCTGTGCTAGAGCGTTTTATCAGCGCCGACTGCACAGGCTGCTGGGCTGCGCCCACCCTGCCTGTTGCTGCTGCAGGCCAAGCCAGCCTGGACTGGATTGTGCCCAGCGCGCAGGGTGATGAAGCCGCCCTGTCTGCTGCAGCCACCAACGACGCAGCAGCCCGCTTGCAAGCACTGCAGCTTGCCTGGGCCACAGCGCAAGCCAACCAGCAAACCAGTGCCCTGCTGCCTGGCCCGCGCACCACAGCCGCTTCTACCTTGCGGGTAGCCCACGGCCTGCCGGTCAATGGCTATATCGGCACTTCCATCGAGTTCATGCCCAGTGCTGCGCTGCGCCGCACGGCTTTGCTAGCCAAAAAACACAGTTCGCAGAGTGACGTGCGCGAAGTGCAAGCTTATGTGGTGCTGGTAGAAACCTTGCCTGCTGGCACCGAAGGCAGCCAAATTGAGCGCCATTTGGTGCGCAATATGCTGGAGCTGCGCTGGGATTTAGGCCAACAACTGTCCAGATCTGGGCAGGTTGGCTTCAAGCCGCTGTTTGAGTCACGCCCCTTGAGCCTTCCCCAAGGCGTAAACCCCGAGCGACTGCGTGTGCTGGGCTGGGTGCAAGCAGCAGGGCAAGCACCCGAAAATGGCTTAGCAAAGCTTCCAGCCCAAGTTTTGGCCATGGCCCAGTCGTACTGCACGCCTTAGTAGCGTTTTTCAAGGAGTATGGGATGCTGCCTTGCGTGCAAGCTATAATAGAAGGCTTTGCTGACATCATCCTCAAACCACTAGGAAACTAAACCATGGCATCTACCAAGCCTAAGAAAAAGAACCCGCGCCTAGCGTCGGGCCGTAAACGCGTTCGCCAGGACGTGAAAATCAACGCAGCCAACTCGTCGCTGCGCTCCAAATACCGCACTGCGGTGAAGAACGTGGAAAAAGCAGTTGTCGCAGGCGACAAAGCAAAAGCTACCGAGCTCTTCGCCAAAGCGCAAGCCATTGTGGACACTGTTGCCGACAAAGGCATTTTCCACAAAAACAAGGCCGCCCGTGACAAGAGCCGCCTGTCAGCCAAGGTGAAAGCCTTGGCTCTCGCAAAGTAACACGGGTTCACACTCCGCGTTCAATTTTTGCCCCCAAGCCCTGGCGGGCTCACTTTAAAGAGTGACCTGCCAGCCGTTTGATCTGGGTGCGCTGTCAGCAAAGAAAAAGCAAACCGCCGTCGCAAGACGGCGTTTTTGTTGGTGAACCGCAATATGGGTGGGCTTATCTACTTGGCCGACTGGGGCAGCAAACAGCCCTCAGTCACTTGCAGGTTGTTGTCCTTGGCAAAGTTCATCACAAAATCCCAAGCCATCACCTCGGTATCGCGCAGGTCATGGTGCACCACCACACACTTAATATCACCCAAGTTGGTAGGCAAGCACCATTCTGAATAGCTTAAATGCGAGCCGGGCACCGCGCCGCCGGGCCGAAACTGGCTCATCACGCCGCACAAGCGTTCGGCCCAATCGCTGGGGCGAAAGGTCTTGCCGTCGCGGGTAATGCCTTGGATAAAGACTTGTTGGGAAGTGGGCAAAAGCATGGGCTGGCTGTTAGCACGGGATGGTGCGTAAAGTGGTGCAATCAGCCCCACCAGGATCGCTGTTGTTGCAGTGCACAACTATTTTATCTTATAGAAGACTGGCTATGCACTGCGATGCAAGTTACGTACCCCATCTGCTTGCTGCCCCAAGGCATTGCATTGAACACATCACAGCCATGCAAAAGCAGCACGACGCTTGCACGCTAAACCGCCCTACTTGCACCTAAAATCAGTGTTCACATCAGTAGTGTCCCAACGTTTCCCCATCAGAACACCGTAAGTCAATGATTTACTTGCCAAATATCGCATTTCAGTCTGGTCTCGATTTGAACATC
>JAYWGO010000169.1:0-10826 GCA_043778205.1 Polaromonas sp.
ACGATGCTGGAGCAATCGCCTGAGCGCGTAATGGCCTACTTCCAGGACAAGCGGGTTCGTTATGCGGCTTAATACTTCACAGGGCCGGAGCAATAAGCCCCTTTCTTTGTTGCGCCCGTTGTGTGGCGTACAGCCTGTACCTAATGCTGCTGGTTTGCGCCCGCAGCTTTTTTTATGTGCGCTTTAGCTACACTGCTTTGCCGGTAATGCGCCAGCCTAGCGATAATCAGCTGATGCCTTTGAATTTTTTCCGTATGAATTTTTTCTGTACACAGGCACTGCCGGTATGCCGATGGTGTTTGTACAGCATCCCAGCCATATTGGCACTGGCTACGAGCGCACTTGGTTTTGCCCAGCCCTTGCCTAGCGAGGTATTGGACGCACTGGGCCGTGCGCGCGTGCCCGCCAAAGCCCTCAGTGTGCTGGTGCAAGCACTGCCCAACTTACCCGCCACCGCAATGACCACGGTCAGTACGGCTACGGCTACCAGCCCCGTACCTGCACGCCTAGAGCAGCTAAGCACCGCCAGCCAAAACCCCGCCTCGGTGATGAAGCTCATCACCACCTACGCCGCCCTGAACACCTTAGGGCCTGACTATGTATGGAAAAACCGGGTCTACATCGACGGCCAAATAGTGGCCGGCGGTGTCTTAGAAGGTAACCTTATTTTGCGTGGTGGCGGCGACCCTAAGCTGGTGCTAGAGCGCATTCAAGACCTGTTTGCCCAGGTGCAAGCCAAGGGCGTGCGCGAGGTGCGCGGCGACATCGTTGTGGACCGCAGCGTCTTCAATGTGCCCGACAAAAACCCTGCCGACTTTGACGATGAGCCGCTGCGCCCCTACAACGCCGCCCCCGACGGCATGCTGGTTAACTTTAAATCTCTGATCTTTACTTTTGTGCCCGACGTAGCCAACCAGCGCGTGCTGGTGCGGTACGAGCCGCCCATCTCAGGGGTGGACATCCCCACCGAGCTGCCTTTAGGCTACGGTGCCTGTGGTGACTGGAAAACTACTCTGCGTGCCGACTTTTTTACGCCCAGCAAAATCAGTTTTGCGGGGCGCTACAGCGCCCAATGCGGCGACAAAGTGTGGCCTGTGGCCTACAGCGCGCCACGCGCCTACGCCGGCCAGGTGATCGACGCCATGTGGCGTGCCTCGGGCGGTAAGCTGTCCGGTGTGGTACGCGAAGACGCACTGCCGCGCACCGCCCGCGCGCTGCTGAGTTTTGACTCGCTGCCTTTGTTTGAGATCATTGCCGACATCAACAAGTTTTCTAACAACGTGATGGCGCAGCAAGTTTTTCTAACCCTGTCCATGCAAAACCGCGCGGGTCGTGCCGCCAGCTTTGAGGCTTCGCAGCGCGCCTTGGCTGCGTGGTGGCAAAAAACCCTGCCTGGTGCAAGCGCCCCGCTGGTAGAAAACGGCTCCGGCCTGTCGCGCAAAGAGCGCACCAGCGCCGCCGCGCTCACCAGTTTGCTGCAGCACGCCGCCGCCAGCCCCCAGGCTGCAGTGTTTGCCAGTTCACTGGGCTTGGCAGGTGTAGACGGCACCGTGGCCAACATGAAAGGCCGCAACGCAGAGTCTGTAGCGCTTGGCAACGCCCAGCTTAAAACCGGCACCTTGCGCGACGTAGTGGCAGTAGCGGGCTACGCCACTGGCCAAAGCGGCCAGCGCTACAGCGTAGTGGGCATCATCAACCACCCCAACGCGGCAGCCGCCCGTGGCGCGCTAGACAAACTGGTGGAGTGGACTATCAAAGACATTCCCTAGCATGCGGTAGACAACTAGATGCCCGGCAGCAGCGTGGCGCACCTGCAGGGGAATCAAAGCCAGTTTCCGCGCTGCAAAGAACGCACAGTGCTGTCGCAATAGCGCAACTGGACCAGCACTTAGATGCCGTGGTCTAGCCGCGCTCAGTAGTTACCCCCTATGCCCTGCGGGGCTTTCAAACTACCATCAAGTTACAAAAAAGAACGGTCGTTCTATTCTGTGCAATCGCATACACCGTATGAGATTACAGCTTTAACATTCCTACTTGGAGATACCTCAATGACATCTTGGAAATATGCCCTCAGCGCCTTAGGCGCTGCATTGGTTTTGGCCGGCTGCGGCGGCGGCGGCGGCGGCGATCAAACTACCAAAGCCAGCTTTACAGGCTTTGTGAACTTTGGCGACAGCTTAAGCGATGTAGGCACCTACAAAGTGGGCACCATAGCGGCACTAAAAGGTGGCCAATACACCATCAACAGCGACACCGCGCTCAATTGGACCGCTGTAGTAGCTAAAGCGTATGCTTTGCCTGCGCCGTGCGCTGCGCAAACAGGCTTAGACGGCTTGGCAACGCAAGGTTTCTCAGTGCCTGTAACAAACGTAGCCACTTGCTTTAGCTACGCACAAGGCGGCGCGCGCGTGACCCTGCAGCCAGGCCCCGGCAATAAGCTGCTGGGTGGCGGTAATGCAGTCTTGGGCCAACTGACCGTGCCTGTCAAAGACCAAATGCTGGCACATTTGACCAAAGTGGGCGGTGCCTACACAGGCAAAGAGCTGGTCACCGTGCTGGCGGGCGGCAATGACCTATTTATCCAATCTGGCAGTATTGCACCCACCATTGGAGCGCTGGTTGCATCGGGGCAAACACCTGCTGCTGCACAAAACGCAGCGGTGACTGACGCAGTAACCGCAATGGGCCAAGCCGGCGCTGAACTTGCAGGCTATGTTAAAGCATTGGTTTTGGCCAAAGGGGCTAAATCGGTGGTGGTAGTTAACGTGCCCAACGTTAGCAAAACACCCTATGCATTGTCGCAAGACGCTGCAGCGCAAGGCTTGGTGGACTTAATGACCACAACCTTTAATGACCAGCTCAAAGCAGGCTTGGCTGGTACAGGCGTTGTGTTGGTTGATGCTTACAACGAAAGCTCTGAACAAGCACGCAACCCAGGCCCTTATGGCCTGACAAACGTTAAAGACCGCGCTTGCGGCACCAATGCACTGGGTGGCGCAGCATTGGTATGCAATGCCTCGAACGTGGTTGCTGGCGATGTCTCCCGCTACCAGTATGCAGACGATGTGCACCCCACACCGTATGGCTACGAACTGTTGGCCAAATTCGTGCTGTCAGAAATGCTCAAAGCCGGCTTGCTGTGATACCACACCCCTAGCAAAAAAATACCCAAGGAACCGACTATGAAAACTACGCATATCACCATCGCCGTGGCATTACTGGCCGCAGCCAGCAGCACATGGGCGCAAAAAGCAGGCAGCATTTCTGTAGAAGCAGGTATCACGCAGCTTTCGCCGCAGGTTAGCAGCGGCGATTTGAGCGCACCCTCTTTCCCTAACGTCAAGGCCGACGTGTCCAGCGCCACCGGTATTTCTGGTGCACTGAGCTACATGGTTACAGACAGCATTGCGGTCAACGTACCGCTGGGCTTGGGCTTTAAACACAGCATCACCGGCGCAGCCAGAGCGCAAGGCTTTGGCAAACTTGCCGAAGTCAGTGTGTTGCCCATGACCGTGCTAGGGCAATACCGCTTTGGCGATGCCAGCGCCCAGTTTCGCCCTTACGTAGGTGCAGGCCTGACCTACGCCAAGTTTTATAAAGAAACCGGCAGTGCCGCGCTAACCGCGTTGACCAACCCTGGTGGCACTCCCACTACCTTCAGTGTGGGCTCTAAAATTGCCCCCACGGTGCAAGTAGGTGTGCTGTTGAACATCGGTGAAAAATGGTACGTGAACGCACACTATGCCAAGACTTTCTTGACGATAAAAGCAACATACTCTACCAACCAAACGCAAGAAATTAAGCTTAACCCTAATGCGTTCAGTGTAGGCGTGGGCTACAAGTTCTAACCAGCTTGGCAACACAACCAAAAGGCTGTCGAAAGACAGCCTTTTTTTATGGCAAATCCTAGTACAAACCCCAGCATTTGAAGTAGCCGGTTAATACCTGCAGCTCTCAGCGCAGCTGAACAATACAACTTCACCAACCCATTTTTTAAGGAGCAAACCATGGGCAAGAAGTTACTGATGCTGTGCGGAGATTTTGGCGAAGACTACGAGGTGATGGTGCCTTTTCAAGCGCTGCAAGCCGTGGGCCATGCGGTGCATGCCGTAGCACCCGACAAAAAAGCCGGCGACTACGTGATGACCGCCATCCACGATTTTGAGGGCCAACAAACCTATACCGAAAAACCTGGCCACCGCTTTACACTGAACTACGGCTTTGACGATGTGAAGATGGAAAACTACGACGGCTTGGTTATCCCCGGAGGCCGCGCGCCAGAGTATTTGCGCAACAACACACAAGTCATGGCCATCGTTAAATACTTTTTAACCGCCAACAAACCCATTGCTGCCGTATGCCACGCCGCGCAAATGCTGGCCGCCAGTGGCCTGATCAAGGGCCGCACCGTGTCGGCGTACCCCGCCTGCCAAGCCGAGGTAGAGCTGGCGGGCGCTACCTATGCCAACATTGCGGTAGATGCCGCCGTGACTGACGGTAACTTGGTAACCGCCCCTGCCTGGCCTGCACACCCGGCATGGATAGCGCAGTTTTTAGTGGTGTTGGGTACTAAAATTACCCATTAGAGACCCACCCAAGGAGACCTGTGATGTGCGAAATTTTTATCAGCGCCCCACCCGACAGCTACGCCTCTAAAACCCGCTCGGTGCGTTTGCACGGTGTGGTCACCAGTATTCGGCTAGAAAACCTGTACTGGTCAGTGCTAGAAGAAATCGGCCTGCGTGACGGCATGGGTGTGGTGCAACTGATAGAAAAACTCTACGACGAGCTGGTGCATGCACGCGGGGAGGTAGGCAACTTTTCATCGTTTTTGCGGGTCTGTGCGGGCCGCTATTTGTCGCTGCAGGCGCATGGGCGCATTCCAATGGATTTGCGTGTACCCATACGTTCTTTGAATGCCCGGCAGGTGTTGCAAGGCATGCCGAGGTAGGCTGTCTTCACTATTAATTTAGTAGCTGTCTGTGCAGCATTTCCTTGGGTGATAGGGCTAAAACGCTTGAAAAACCTTATTCTCTGTGTTTATCACGGTGTTGTATTATTCGAAGGCTCGTTTCTAGCGTGGTCTCGTAGGCACGATTGGGTGTTTGCCGACCTCCTCATACTGGAGTACCAGAAATCGGTCGGTCGGCAAACACCCAACCGTGTTCGACCAACTTAGCGCGCCACCGGTAGTCTCCGGCAAAACTACGTGTTCAATACAGGTTGCGCACCACCATGGTGGCGAGGTGAGATAGCGGTTGCAAATCGACCGATTTCTGGTACCCCAGTATGAGGGCGATTTGCAACCGCTATCTCGCCCGGAGCCAAGCCAGCCAGCATGTCCCTGTAACTACCCGTACCCAATCTGAGCCAGCCAAACTAGCGAGTCCCTGCAACCAATCCGGCACCCAACTCAAGCATACCGCTTGTTGCGCAAATTGTTCTTCATTTCTTTCAGCAGCGGCTGCAGCTTAGCCCCGCCAATGCGCAGTGCCACGGTGGTGGCCAGTACGTCGATGATCAGCAAGTGCAAGAGGCGTGACACCATCGGGCTGTAGCGGTCATAGCCTTCGGGGTGGTCAGCGCTCAGGTGCACGTGGCCTGCGCTGGCCAAGGGGGAGCCGCTGGCGGTGATGACGATGGTGGTAGCCCCGTTTTTGCGGGCAATGTCGGTTGCGTCCATCAGGTCGCGTGTGCGGCCCGAGTTGCTGATAACCACCACGCAGTCGCCCGGGCTCAGTGTCGACGCGCTCATCACCTGCATATGGCCGTCGCTGTAGGCAATCGACGTGATGCCCAAGCGAAAAAACTTGTGCTGCGCGTCTTGCGCCACGATGCCAGAGTTGCCTACGCCAAAAAACTCAATCCGGCCTTTTTGGTTGTAGGTGTTGGTCAGCGCCTCAGAGGCTTTTTCTATCGCAAAGCTGCTCGCATCGTTGCGGTATTTTAAAAACGCCGCCACTGTGTTGTCGATCACTTTGACCAGCACGTCGCCCACTTTGTCGTCCATGTCTACGCTGCGGTGGATGAATGGCACACCTTCGCTCACGCTGCCCGCTAGCTTGAGTTTGAAGTCTGACAGACCGTCGTAGCCCATGCTGCGGCAAAAGCGCACCACAGTAGGCTTGCTTACGTGCGACCGGTCGGCCAGCTCGCTGACGGGCAGGTTGGCAAAGGCGCGCGGGTCCGCCAGCACCAGCTTGCCTACGCGCTGCTCCGCGGGTGCCAGCGAGGTAAGGGAGGCTTTGATGCGGTCTAACATGGTGTCTTTCTAGCGGGTTTCTTCTTCCCAAGCGTAGCCATCGCGCGCAATCATGGCGCTGGCGGCGCTTGGCCCCCAGGTGCCAGCGGCGTAGCCACGGGGGGCGACTGTGTCGTTTTTCCAGTAGTCCAAAATAGGCTCTACCCAGCGCCAGGCGGCTTCTTGTTCGTCGCTGCGCACAAACAGGTTCAAGCGCCCGTCAATCACGTCGAGCAGCAAGCGTTCGTAGGCGCCCACGCGCTCTGTGCCAAACCGTGCGTCAAAGTCCAGGTTCAGTTGTGCGCTTGAAAGTGTGTTGGTGTCGCGGCGGTTGGCCTGGCCTTGGGCCATCAGGTGCAGTTCTAGCCCGTCTTTGGGCTGCAGGTGGATCACCAGCTTGTTGGCTGCGCCAGCAGGGGTCTTAAAAATCGAATGCGGCATCTCACGAAAGTTAACCACAATGTGCGCCTCACGCCCAGCCATGCGTTTGCCCGTGCGGATATAAAACGGCACACCTGCCCAGCGCCAAGTAGAAATCTCGGCGCGGATGGCGGCATAAGTTTCGGTTTGGCTGCCGGGGCTAACACCTTGTTCGTTCAAATAGCCGGGCACCGTAACCCCAGCGATATTGCCCGCCGTGTACTGGCCGCGCACCGTGTGCTGGGCCAAGCTTTGGGGTGTCCAGCGGCTCAGCGCGCGCAGCACTTTGAGCTTTTCGTCGCGGATAGCGTCGGCATGCGAGTTGATCGGCGGCTCCATGGCAATAGCGCACAAGAGCTGCAGGGCATGGTTTTGCACCATGTCGCGGGTGGCACCGATGCCGTCGTAGTAGCCGCCGCGCTTTTCAACACCCAAGTCCTCGGCGATGGTGATTTGGATGTTGGCAATATGCTCGCGCCGCCATACAGGCTCAAACAACGCATTGCCAAAGCGCAGCGCCAGCAGGTTTTGCACCGACGGCTTGCCCAAGTAATGGTCGATACGGAAAACCTGGCGCTCGCTAAAGTGCTTGAGCACCGTTTGGTTGATCAGCCGGTTGCTGGCCAAATCGGAGCCCAGCGGCTTTTCTAGCACCACGCGGGTGGTGGGGGTGTTCAGCCCCGTAGCGCCTAGCTGCTCGCACACCTGGGTAAACAGGTTGGGCGAGGTGGCCAGGTAAATTACCGTGGTGTCGGCAGGGCGCTCTTGCAAACGCCCGGCCAACAGCGCGTAAGACGCGGGTTTGGACAAGTCCATGCGCTGGTAAAACAGCATAGCCGCAAACTTGTCAAACTCTTCGGTGCTGGGCCGCTTGGCCAGCTCTACTTGGTCAAAGCGCGTGCGGATCAGTTCGCGGTATTGCACGTCAGACATTTCGTCGCGTGCTGCGCCTATGATGCGCCCGCCCTCAGGCAAGGTGCCATGGCGAAAGGCCTGAAACAAAGCGGGCAGCAGCTTGCGCCAGCTTAAATCACCCGTACCACCAAACAAAACTAGGTTGAAACTCATAAAATATTAGTTACATAAAAATCAGTGGATAATGTAACTTTATTTCATCAAGAATGCAAACTTTGCTTATTTTGGAACACGCCATGAACCAACCCCAGTCCCAATTAACCGCACTCAAAACGTTTACCACCGTAGTGGCCGACACTGGCGATTTCAAGCAGCTGGCGCAATTTAAGCCGCAAGATGCCACCACCAACCCGTCGCTGATTCTCAAGGCCGTGCAAAAGCCTGAGTACGCCCCGCTGCTGGGGGAGATTGTGGCGGCGAACAAGGCCAAGCCGCTGGACGAACAGCTTGACCGCCTGGTGGTGCGCTTTGGCCGCGAGATTATCAAAGTGGTGCCTGGCCGCGTGTCAATGGAAGTAGACGCACGCTTGAGCTTTGACACTGCAGCCAACATCGTGCGGGCCAAGCGCTTGGTCGCGCTGGCCGCGGCTGAGGGCATTCCGCAAGAGCGCATTTTGATCAAACTGGCCTCTACCTGGGAGGGCATTCAAGCCGCTGCCGAACTGGAAAAAGAAGGCATCCACTGCAACCTGACCCTGCTGTTCGGTTTTTGCCAAGCCGTGGCCTGCGGTGCAGCCAAGGTGCAGCTGATCAGCCCGTTTGTGGGCCGCATTTACGACTGGTACAAAAAATCGGCGGGTGTGGCTGGAACCGCCGCTGGCGGCGGGTGGGACGAAGCCGCCATGGCGGGTGCCAACGACCCCGGTGTCAAGTCTGTCACCCACATCTACAACTACTACAAAAAGCACGGCATTGCCACCGAGGTGATGGGCGCGAGCTTTCGCAACGTAGGCCAAATCACCGCGCTGGCCGGCTGTGATTTGCTGACCATCAGCCCTGAGCTGTTGGCACAATTGGCTGCCAGCGAAGCGCCTTTGTCTGCTGCACTGAAGGTGGACGCTGCCAAGGCCATGGACATTCCTGCGGTTAGCCACACCGAAGCGACCTTCCGCCTGGCGCTGAACCAAGATGCCATGGCCACCGAGAAGCTGGCCGAAGGCATTCGCGGGTTCGTTACCGACGCACTCAAGCTAGACCAACTGCTGCTTGCAGCCTAGACCATGGCAGGGAATGTAAACATGCCGCGTTGCGACACCACGGCTGCCTGGGCGCAGCTGCACACCTACTATGCCCAGCATGGCGAAAAATTTGACGCACGCGATGCGCTGGCCCAGGACCCACAGCGCGTGGCCAAGCTGTCGCAAACCGCGCCGCATATCTTTGCCGACCTGTCTAAAAACCGCATTGACGACGCAGCCCAGGCCTTGCTCATGCAGCTAGCCCGCGAGTGCGGCCTGGAGCAGCAGCGCGATGCCATGCTGCGCGGAGATGCCATCAACAGCACCGAAAAGCGCGCTGTGCTGCACACACTTTTAAGGCAAAAACAGCCTATAGCCCAAGGAAATGCTGCACAAGCAGCTATTAATAATGTAGCTAATGAAGCCAAGCTGCAGGATGTACACGCCACCCTCAGCGCCATGCTGGCCTACGCCGAGCAAGTGCGCGCAGATACCAAGATCACCGACGTGGTCAACATCGGCATTGGCGGCTCCGACCTGGGCCCGCAGATGGCCGTGCTGGCGCTGCAGGGTTTTGCCACCACTGGCAAGCGCCTCCATTTTGTCTCCAATGTAGACGGCCATGAGATGGCGCAAACACTCAAAGGCTTGAAGGCAGAAGGCACGCTGTTCCTCATCGCCTCCAAAACCTTCACCACCATCGAGACCATGACCAATGCGGCCAGCGCCAAGGCCTGGTTTTTGGCCCAGGGCGGTACCGACACCGCGCGCCACTTTGCCGCGCTGACCACCAATGTGCCCGCTGCCAATGCTTTTGGTATCACCACCACCTTCGGCTTTTGGGACTGGGTGGGCGGCCGTTACAGTCTGTGGTCGGCCATCGGCCTGCCGCTGGCCATTGCCATTGGCGCAGAAGGTTTTAAGCAGTTCTTGGCCGGTGCCGCCGACATGGACGCACACTTTGCCACCGCCCCGCTAGAGCAGAACCTGCCTGTGCGCCTGGGCCTGCTCGACGTGTGGTACCGCAACTTTTATGGTTTTACCTCGCGCTGCGTTGCGCCGTACCACGCTTTTTTAAGCCGCCTGCCCGCCTATTTGCAGCAGCTAGAGATGGAGAGCAACGGCAAACGGGTAGACAAAGACGGCCAGCCGCTACCCTACAGCACCTCACCCGTGGTGTGGGGCGAGCCTGGCACCAACGGCCAGCATGCCTTCTTTCAAATGCTGCACCAAGGCACCGACGTGATACCCATGGAGTTTATTGCCGTTAAAACGCCCGCGCACAGCATTCCAACGCACCACGCGCTGTTGCTGGCCAATGCACTGGCCCAAGCCCAGGCGTTTTTGCAAGGCAGTAGTGACGCAGGAGGCCACAAGCACTTTCCCGGTAACCGCCCCAGCACTTTCTTTGTTGTAGACCAGCTTACGCCTGCCAGCTTTGGCGCGCTGATTGCGCTGTACGAGCACCGGGTGTTTGTCAGCGGTGCGGTGTGGGGCATCAACAGCTTTGACCAGTTTGGCGTAGAGCTGGGCAAGGTGCTGGCCAAAGACATTGAGGTGCGCTTGGCCTCGGGCAACACCAGCGGTTTAGACGCATCTACGGCTGCTTTACTACAGCGTTTGCGCTAGGGGCTTTGCATGGCACGTTTGAACCTGGTGTTTGACTTTGGCGCCGTGCTGTTTGCATGGCAGCCGCGCGCGCTGGTGCGCGAATATTTCCCAGAGCGCACCGCTACCGAAGAGGCAACTGCCAGCTTGGCGCACAGCATCTTTGCCCACCCCGATTGGCAGGCTTTTGATGCAGGCACTGCGTCGATGTTTGAGACGATTGAGCGTGTCCAGCAGCGCACCGGTTTGCCTATTTGCCAGCTGCGCAATTTGGTTCATGGCATTGGCGAGCGTTTAGCGCCCTTGCCCAGCTCGGTAAACGTGCTGCGCAGCCTGCGCGAGCGGCGCGATAGTTACAAAGGCACAGGCCAAGACATTAAGCTGTTTTACCTGTCCAACATGCCCGAACCCTACGCCCGCGCGCTGGAACTTAAGCATGACTTTATTGGCTGGTTTGACGACGG
>JAYWGO010000170.1:0-10811 GCA_043778205.1 Polaromonas sp.
GCGCGTGATTTTGGAAGATTTTGCAGCAAGGCCACACTCAAGCGGCGCAAACGTACAAAAGGTAATCAAGCAATCTTCAAAGGCCCGAAGATAACCAAAAACCAAGGATTGTAAGCAAAACAACCCTATGACCCAAGGAAACGCTGCACAAGCAGCTATTAAATACATAGTAAGCAACTTCACAAACCAGCCATCCACCAGGGCAGCCAAAGCGCAGTTCAGCCCGCGTGCGGCGGCTCGGTATTGGCCTGCACCACGGCGGCGTAGCCTTTGGCAAACTCAGGGTCTATCAGCACGCACAGGGTAGAAATGGCTGCCGCCCAGGGGTTGGGCAGCAGGTTGTTGGGCGATATGGCCGCTGTGCGGGCGTTGTGCACTATGGCCAGCATCTCGGCACGGGTGGACAGGCGCATCGTCCAGTCAGGGAACAGCCGCTGGGCTTGGTGGTCGCGGTGCAGTAGCATCACCACGCAGTGGTGGCGCTTGTCTACCTGCAGGCGCTTCCACAGGCTGCGCACCTCGTCGTGCGGGCCTTCCAGCCACTGCACCACCAGGCCGTTGTCCATCATCAGCATGCCGGTGATGCCGTAATTTGCGTTGTAGCTTTGTGCGTGATGAACCAGCTGGTCTACCTGCAGCGTGCCCAGCGGTTGCACCAGCACGCTGCAGTACGCCATTTGGTAAATGCCAGCGGCGGCAGGGATGGGGCTGGGCTCTGGCGGCAACATGCGGTGAGGGTAGTGCAATAGGCAGTTCTTTCATGCGCGTGCTTACCCTGAGCGAGGCTGCGTTATTTCTTTAGCTTCACTGGGCGGCTCCAACCCGCCAGGCTGACCTGCTTGCCGCGCGCCACACTCAAGGCTCCAGCGGGGGTGCTTTTGGTGATAGTGGAGCCACCGCCCACGGTGCCGCCCGCGCCAATGGTTACAGGTGCCACCAGCACGCAGTTGCTGCCTATGTGCACGTCGGCCTCGATCACGGTGCGGTGCTTGTTGGCACCGTCGTAGTTGGCGGTGATGCTGCCTGCTCCGTAGTTGACGCGTTCGCCTACCGTAGCATCACCTAGGTAGGCTAAGTGGTTGGCCTTGGCACCTGCAGCCAAAGTAGAGTTTTTTACCTCCACAAAATTACCTATGTGCACGCCCTCACCCAGCTGCGCGCCGGGGCGCAGGCGGGCAAACGGGCCTACCAGCGCCCCTGCGCCAACCTGCACGCCCAATGCATCGCCGCCATCAATGTGGGTAAACGGGTGGATTACCGCGCCAGCGGCAATGCTGCAGTGGGCAATATGGCAGTGCGCGCCGATCTGCACACCGTCGGCCAGCAGCACCGTGCCTTCAAACACGCAGTTCACGTCAATGCTCACGTCTTGCCCGCAGCCTAAGCTGCCGCGCACGTCGATGCGGGCGGCATCGGCCAAGCGCACGCCTTGCTCCATCAGCTGGTGGGCGTTGCGCTTTTGAAATTCACGTTCAAGCTCTTGCAGTTGCACCGGGCTGTTGACACCGGCCACCTGCACTGCATCTAGCGTTTTAACCGCCACCACCGGGGTGCCTGCGGCCACGGCGTGCTTCACCACATCGGTCAGGTAAAACTCTTTTTGGGCGTTGTGGTTGTCTAGCAGGGCCAGGTATTTTTTCAGTAAATGGGTGGGCGCAGCCATGATGCCGCTGTAAATCTCGCCAATTGCGCGCTGTGCGGCGCTGGCATCTTTGTGCTCCACAATGGCTTGTACTTGCGTGCCTTGGCGCACAATACGGCCGTAGCCAGTAGGGTCGGCCAGGTCGATGGTGAGCAGCGCTATCTGCGTACCGGCGCAGGCCTGCACCAAGGCGTGCAGGGTGTCGGCCTGCATCAAGGGCACATCGCCTGATAAGACCAGGGTAATACCGCCGTCCTGCAGCACGGGCACGGCTTGCTGCACCGCGTGGCCGGTGCCCAGCTGGGGCTCTTGCAGCACAAAATGCAAGCTGTTTTGGCCTCTGGCCCAAGGAAATGCTGCACAAGCAGCTATTACTTCTGTAGCGCCATGGCCGGTGATGGCCACCATGCTGCGCGGTGCTAGTACAGCGGCGGTGTCAACTACATGCTGCAACAAAGCGCGCCCCGCTAACTTGTGCAACACTTTGGGCAGTTTGCTTTTCATGCGGGTGCCTTTGCCCGCTGCCATGATGATGATGTCTACCTCTAAATCTACTTTTGCGTTCATGCTTACACTCCGTCGTTGGTGGCTTATTATGCTTGTGGCGGCCTTGCTGCCCGCTTGCAGCGCGGTCAAGCTGGCCTACAACCAAGCGCCTGACATTACCTACTGGTGGCTGGACGGCTACTTTGACCTGAACGAGCAGCAAAGCCCGAAGGTGCGCGACGCGCTGGCCAAGCTGCTGGCCTGGCACCGCAGCAGCGAGCTGCCCAAAGTGGCCGCACTGCTGCAAAAAACCCAAGCTGCCATGCCAGGGCCCATCAGCAGCCAGCAAACCTGCGCTGTTTTTGCCGAGCTCTCTGGCATGCTGCAAGCCGTGGCCGAGCGTGCTGTGCCTGCCAGCGCCGAGCTGGCCCCCACCTTAACGGCCACGCAACTGGCCTTTTTGCAACGCAAATACGACAAAACCAATGCCGACTACACCCGCGACTACATCACCAGCCCCGCAGCCGAGCGCTACGCCAAGCGCCTCAAATCTGCCATTAACCGCAGCGAGATGGTCTACGGCAAGCTAGAGGCAGCGCAAACAGCGGCTATTGAGCAAGCCATTGCTGCGTCTAGCTTTGACCCCGCACTGGGCCTTAAAGAGCGTCTGCAGCGGCAAAAAGAGGCGCTGGACATGCTGACCAGCTTAGCGGCCACCCAGGCCAGCCCAGCTGCCGCACAGGCGGCCCTGCGTGCCTACCTGGCCCGCACCACCCGCTCCAGCGACCCGGTGTACCGCGCCTATGCCGACAAAATGGTCAAAGAAAGCTGCGATGCCTTTGCCGCCGTGCACGCCAGCACCACACCCGCGCAGCGCGCCAAAGCCGTGGAGACCCTAAAGAGCTACGCGCAAGACGCACTGATATTGGCGGGGCAGAGCTAGCCGCGCAGTGCAGCGCGCAGCGCGAAAGCTACTTCTTGCGGGCCACGCTTTACCGGCACGTTGCGTACTCAACCGCCCGTAAAAACTGCGAAAATATGCCATGAATGCAGTTAACCTTACTCAGCCTTTGGCTCAGCCATTAACCGAGCTGATGCACACCCTGGGCCAGCGGGCCAAGGCTGCCAGCGCCCTGATGGCGCGCGCCTCGTCCCACGACAAAGCCGTAGCCCTGCGCCACTTGGCCGCCTTGCTGCGCAGCAACACCGCCGCCTTGCAAACCGACAATGCCAAAGACCTCGGCCGTGCCACAGCCGCAGGCTTGGCCGAGCCCATGGTGGACCGCCTTAAACTGTCGCCACAGGTGCTGGAAACCTGTGCCCAAGGCTGCGAACAACTGGCAGCCATGCCCGACATCATTGGCGACGTGATAGGCCTTAAGCAGCAGCCCAGCGGCATTCGCGTAGGGCAAATGCGCGTGCCCATCGGCGTGTTTGGCATGATTTACGAAAGCCGCCCTAACGTCACTATCGAGGCCGCATCGCTGTCCATCAAAAGCGGCAACGCCTGCATTTTGCGTGGCGGCTCGGAGGCGATAGAGTCCAACCGCGCCCTGGCTGCGCTGGTGCACCAAGCCTTGGTGGCCAGCGGCCTGCCTGCAAACGCAGTGCAGCTGGTGCCCACCACCGACCGCGAAGCCGTAGGCCAGCTCATTACCATGCCGCAGTACGTGGACGTGATTATTCCGCGCGGTGGCAAGGGGTTGATCGAGCGCATCAGCCGCGATGCCAAAGTACCGGTCATCAAGCACCTGGACGGTAACTGCCATGTGTATGTCGACGCGCAGTGCGACATGGCCATGGCCGTGCGCGTGGCCGACAACGCCAAGACCCAAAAGTACAGCCCCTGCAACGCCATAGAAAGCTTGCTGGTAGCGCAAGAAGTGGCCGCAGAATTCTTACCAAAAATTGCCGCTGTGTATGCGGCTAAAGGCGTAGAAATGCGCTGCGATATGGCTGCAAGCCTTATTATTAGTGCACAAAAAGCTACTGAATTTGCAGCAAACTCGGTTCCTAAAATTGTACTGGCCACCGAGCAAGACTGGTATGAAGAGTACCTCGCGCCCATCATCAGCATCAAAGTGGTGGGCGGTTTGGACGAAGCCATTGCCCACATTAACCACTACTCTTCCCACCATACCGACGCCATCATCACCACCAACCACATACACGCCCAGCGCTTCTTGCGCGAAGTGGATTCTGCCAGCGTGATGGTCAACACCAGCCCGCGTTTTGCCGACGGGTTTGAGTTTGGTTTGGGGGCTGAGATCGGCATCAGCACCGATAAATTCCACGCGCGTGGGCCGGTGGGCATAGAAGGGCTTACTTCGCTGAAATACATTGTGTATGGCGAAGGGCAGGTTAGAATTTGAGTGTTTTAGTGCTGTAGCCCAAGCAAATGCTGCACAGCCAGCTATTAAATTGATAGTATTTAAATAACCGCCATTGGAGCAATCGTTACCATGTGCCAACTTTTAGGCATGAACTGCAACACGCCGACCGACATTACGTTCAGCTTTACAGGCTTTGCGCAGCGCGGTGGCCATACCGACCACCATGGTGACGGCTGGGGCGTGGCTTTCTTTGAAGGCAGCAGTGCACATGACGAAAAAGGCGAAAAAACCCAAAGCTACACCGGCAAAGGCCTGCGCCATTTTGTAGACCACACCAGCGCTGCCACCTCACCCGTGGCCCAGTTTATCAGCCGCTACCCCATTAAAAGCC
This sequence comes from Polaromonas sp., assembly GCA_043778205.1. Lineage (GTDB taxonomy): Bacteria > Pseudomonadota > Gammaproteobacteria > Burkholderiales > Burkholderiaceae_C > JAAFIP01. The sequence continues at coordinate 4,853 of JAYWGO010000170.1, forward strand.
ATAACGTGATTGCGCATATCCGCAAAGCCACGCAGGGCGTGGTGGCGCTAGAAAACTGCCACCCCTTTGTGCGCGAGCTGTGGGGCCGTTACTGGGTGTTTGCGCACAATGGCGACTTAAAAGGCTTTAAGCCGCGCTTGCACGGCAGCTACCGGCCCGTGGGCAGCACCGACAGCGAGCTGGCCTTTGCCTACGTGCTGCAAGAGCTGGCAAAGTCACATGCCGGGGTGCCGGAGGTGGCCGAGTTGACCCTGACGCTGCGCGAACTGGCCCGGGAGATTAACCGCTTTGGCACGTTTAACTTCTTGCTCTCGAATGGGCAGGCCATGTGGGCACATGCATCGACCCAGCTGCACTATGTACTGCGCCAACACCCGTTTACCCACGCCGCACTGGTAGACGACGATGTGCAGGTGAACTTTGCAGAACATACCCAGGCGCAAGACCGCGTGGCCGTGGTCGTCACTGCACCGCTTACCCACAACGAGCAGTGGGTGCAAATTCCTGCGGGCGAGCTAAAGGTGTTTGTAGATGGCCAAGTGGTTTAGGGGTTGCTGGCAGCGCGCTTAGCAAGCCGCTTCTACCGCATCAATGAACATTTTGGCCACATCAAAACCCGCTTGGTCGTGAATCTCTTGAAAGCAGGTCGGGCTGGTGACGTTAATCTCGGTCATGTAGTCACCAATAATGTCGATGCCCACCAGCAGCAGGCCCCGCGCGGCCAACACAGGGCCTAGGGTCTCGGCAATCTCCCGGTCGCGTGCGCTCAGGGGCTGCGCTACGCCTTTGCCGCCCACCGCCAAGTTACCGCGCACCTCCGTGCCTTGCGGAATGCGCGCCAGGCTAAACGGCACAGGCTTGCCGCCAATCACCAGCACGCGTTTGTCGCCTTGGGTAATCTCGGGTACAAACTTTTGCACCATCAGGGTTTGTGTGCCGTTTTTATTCAGGGTTTCTATCATGCTGCCCAAGTTCAGCGCGTCGCTTTTTACGCGAAAAATACCCATGCCGCCCATGCCGTCCAGGGGCTTCAAAATAATGTCATGGTGCTCTGCGTGAAAGCGCTTTACATCCTCAGCATCCCGCGTCACCAGGGTCGGGCTGATGAACTGTGCAAACTCCATGATGGCGAGTTTTTCGGGGTGGTCACGCAGCGCGCGCGGCTTGTTAAACACTTTGGCACCTTCACGCTCGGCTTGCTCTAGCAAGTGTGTGGCGTAAAAATACTCGCTGTCAAAAGGGGGGTCTTTGCGCATCAGCACCGCGCCAAAATCTTTAAGCGCTTGGGGCCTTTCGTTTGGCTTGGCTTGCTGAGCGGTAAACCAAGTACCACTCTGGCCGGTCAGGGTAATGTCGCGCACGTAGGCCGTTACAGGCTTGCCCTGGCACCACATGATGTCTTGCGGCCCACAGGCACTTAGCGTGTGCCCGCGCCGCTGCGCCTCGCGCATCATGGCAAAGGTGGTGTCCTTGTAGATTTGGAAAGACTCTAGCGGGTCAGCAATAAACAGTATGTGCATGGTGGTGTGGTCTCATGAATGTGTGGACTGGCAAAGGGGGTGCCCAAAAAAAGCGTGGGCACGCTGTGTGAAACCAGCTTAGCAGTTTGCACTGCAACCGATGGGCTAGGGTGAACGGCGCAAGTTTTGCACAAAAAGTGCCAGCGCGCCTGCTACCACGCCCCAAAAGGCCGAGCCTACACCGGCAATCACCACGCCACTGAGCGTAACTAAAAAAGTAATGGTAGCGGCCTCGCGGTGCTTCTCCTCGACCAAGGCCGAGGCCAGAGCGCTGGAAATGGTGCCCAGCAAAGCCAAGCCTGCAATGGCGGCAATCAGCTCTTTGGGAAACGCGGCCAACAGGCCCGTCACGATGGCACCAAACAGGCCTATGCCCATGTAAATGGCGCCGCAGCACACGGCAGCCGTATAGCGCCGTGCAGGGTCTGGGTGCGCTTCTTTGCCCATGCAAACGGCTGCTGTGATGGCGCTGAGGTTCAGTGCAAAACCTCCAAACGGCGCAAGCACCAATGTGGCCACGCCGGTGAGGGTGATAATTTTTGACAACGGCATGTCGTAGCCTGCAGCACGAATGGCCGCCACGCCCGGCAGGTTTTGCGATGCCATCGTCACTACAAACAGCGGTAGCGCCAAACTGACCACGGCACTAAGGCTAAATACGGGCTTAGTAAACACCGGCACGGCCAAGCTGAACTGCAAATTGGCCACGGTAAATTGCCCACGCGCCGCCACATAGGCCACTGCTACCAGCAAAGTCAGCGGCACGGCGTAGCGCGGAACAAACCGTTTGCCCAGCAGGTAGGCAACCAGCATCAAGCTGACAAAGGGCAGGGCGTTTTGTGCTGCACCAAAGCCCTGCAAACCGAAGCGTGCCAACACACCCGCCAGCAGTGCAGACGCAATGGCCACCGGGATGCGGTGCATCAGCTTTTCAAACACCCCAGTCACGCCGCACAGCGTAATTAACACCGCGCTGACCATAAAAGCGCCCACTGCTTCGTTCATGCTGTAGCCACCGGCCGCAACGGCCAGCACCGCAGCACCAGGTGTGCTCCAGGCCACCATCACAGGTTTGCGCAGCCACAGCGACGGCAGCACAGAACACAGGCCCATGCCCAGCCCTAAGGCCCACATCCATGATGTAATTTGTGCTGGTGTAGCGTTAAACGCTTGCGCCGCTTGAAAAACAATCGCTACCGAGCTTGTAAAGCCCACCAAGACAGCGACAAAGCCAGCGGTAAAAGTGGAAAGGGAAAGGTCTTTGAAAAACTGCATAGCGCTGTTGTAGCGGCTTATATTTCTATTTTGGAACCCAGCTCTACCACCGCATTGTTGGGCAAGCGCAAAAAGTCAGCCGCAGCACCTGCGTTATGGTGCATTTGTGCAAACAGCTTTTCACGCCACTGGGCCATACCGCCGCCAATGGTGGGCACCACGGTATCGCGCGATAAAAAGTAGCTGGTTTGCATCGGGTCTAGCTCGCAGCCACGGCCTGTAATTTGCTTCAGGGCCTCTGGTACATCGGGGTCATTTTTAAAGCCAAAGTTTAAAATAACTTGCCAACAATCGTGGCCAAGGGCATCAATCTCTACCCGTTTGTTCAGGCCGACCCAAGGCACTTCTTTACTGCGCACCGTAACAAATAAATTGTGCACATGCAGTACTTTGTTGTGTTTTAAATTGTGCAGCATAGCGTTGGGTACTGTACCCGGCTCACCGGTCAAAAACACAGCGGTGCCCTCTACACGCACAGGCGGGCTGACAAACACGGCCTCTAAAAAGTCTTTCAAGTCCATGCCCTCGGCTTTTTGCTTTTCGTGCATCAGCCTGCGGCCTTGCTTCCAAGTGAACATCAGGGTGAAAATGGCACCGCCAATGAGCAATGGAAACCAGCCACCGTCGAGCAACTTGAGCATGTTAGATGCCCAAAAAGCCAAGTCAATCACAAAGAAAATACCTGTGGCTGCAATGCACAACCACAAAGGGTATTTCCAGCCGTAGCGGATTACATAAAAAGTCAATACGGTCGTGATCAGCATATCGGTACACACGGCAATACCGTAGGCCGAAGCCAGCGCGCCTGATGACTTGAACATTACCACCGCAAATGCGATCGCTACAAACAAAGCCCAGTTGACAAACGGAATGTAGATTTGCCCGGTGTCTTTGGTGGAGGTGTGCAGCATACGCAGGCGCGGCAAATAACCTAGCTGCACTACCTGCTTGGTGACTGAAAAGGCACCAGAAATTAACGCTTGCGATGCAATGACGGCTGCCATGGTGGCCAATATCACCAAGGGAATCAAGAACCAATCAGGTGCCATCATATAAAACGGGTTCTTCACCGTCTCTGGCCGCGCCAGCAACAGTGCGCCTTGGCCAAAGTAGTTCAGCGTCAGGCAGGGCATCACCACGGTAAACCAGGCCATGCGGATCGGACGCTTGCCAAAATGCCCCATGTCTGCGTACAAGGCCTCGGCGCCTGTAACACACAGTACCACCGCGCCTAAAATAATAAAGGCGGTGTAGGTGTTGTGCCAGATAAACAGCACTGCATAGTGCGGGCTCAGCGCCTTCAAAATAATTGGGTTACTAACTATGTGGCTGATGCCCATCACGGCCAGCACCAGAAACCATACCAAGGTGATCGGCCCAAAAAACTTGCCTATGCCGCCAGTCCCGCGTTTTTGCACAGAAAAAAGCACGAACAAAATAAGCACAGACAGAGGTACTACATAGGTTTTAAACTTGGGCGAGATGATCTCTAAGCCTTCAACAGCACCTAAAACTGAAATTGCAGGCGTGATCACGCCATCGCCATAAAACAAGCAGGTGCCAAAGATACCGATGACCATCAGGTTGCGGCGCAAGACGGGCTTGTCTTTGACGGCGCGCGAGGCCAAAGTGAGCATCGCCACCAAACCACCCTCGCCCTCGTTGTCAGCGCGCAGCACCAGCGCCACGTACTTTATCGACACAATGACGGTCAAAGTCCAAAAAATGATCGACAAAATCCCGTAGATATTGTCTGGCGTAAAGGCCACATGGCCGGAGCCAAATATTTCCTTCATGGCATACAGCACGCTGGTGCCGATATCACCATACACCACACCTATGGCACCTATGGTTAAGGCCGTAAGAGACGATTTAGAAGACTGCACTGAGATGCTCCCACTTGTAGCGCTACCAAGCATGCTGGCACTGCGTTGTTACTTTTTGCCCAACACTTAAAACTTCACCCATTGTGCGCTCAAGGCGCTGGCTAATGGAGCGGCGGCAAATTTGGGGTGTGCTCTATTTGTGCAACGCAGCATTTCCGTTGTAATTTGGCGACTTTGGGAATTTTTATCCTCCGGATAAACTTTATCTTTAGCTGATGTTTAGCAAATAGTTAGTTATTATCAATAAATTAATCTAAATCAATATTAGCGGGAAAACACTATTTTTTTGCTGAAATATTTACTTTGTAAAAACGGATAATCTGTCGTATTCCAGAGAATTAACGTGAACTTAGCTAAGTAACACCGTGATATATAACCTATTTTACAAAAAATGTTGCAATTTGTATGTGCAATGGCAGTGTTAAGTCGTACATTCTTAATATTTAGAAAATATTTGTATGAGTTTTTGGAGCGAGTAGTTGGTTAAGTTCAGGCCTTTTGGCCTTTTAAATATTTTTTTTCTGCGTTGTAACCGCGCTAGAAATGCCTCTTTGTTGGCATTCGGCGCAGCTTTGCTTTTGTTATTTTCTCAGCTTGCGCAAGCCCAGACGGGTATTACTAACACGGCAGTCATCTCCCCACCTGTTGGAGTGACCAACACCAACTCCGCCCCCAGTTGTACGGCAGGCACCTGCACAGCGCCTGACTTTGACAGCGTATCCCCCAGCGTGCCCACGGTATCTAAGACGTTTACCCCGTCAACTATTGGCGCAGGTGGTACTTCGTTATTGGTGGTCACGCTTACTAACAATCACAAACTTACCACTGCAACGCTTAGTTCAGCGTTTACCGACCAATACCCACTTCCCCCCAATCTAATCAACGCATCTCCCTTGGTTGCGTCTACCACCTGCTCAGCCGGCTTAATTGCCACAGCGGGTGGCAGTAGCATATCTTTACCCTTTGCCACTGCGATACAGCCAGGTGGTAGTTGTTCTGTTTCTGTTGTGGTTACTGCTGCTGCTGGCGGGGTCTTTGCCAACACGATACCTGCCGGATCGCTGACCACATCTGTGGGATCGAATTCCATTGTGTCTTCTGCGAATCTCACAGTCCTTGCCATTGACGCGGTCAACGACAGCTACCCGGGCATCCCTGCGGCCAGCGGCACCACCACGGCAGCCGTCACGGTCAATGACACGGTCAACTTCGGCACAGGCACCGCCAGCGTCACGCTGGGCACCAACGCCAGCATCCCCGTGGCCACGCTGACCAGCG
>JAYWGO010000171.1:0-40943 GCA_043778205.1 Polaromonas sp.
TTATCTTCAGCACGCTGCGAAACACCAGCGTCTTGAACACCACGGCGCTGGTCATAAAGGCGTTCTTACTGTGGTGTAAGAAGGTATATTTACGAAAAAAGGCCCTGTCGCCCAAGGAAATACTGCACAAGTAGCTATTTTATTTATAGCTTAGCGCGTTTTAACTGCTGGGCTACTGCTGCTTGCGCGTGGCCTGTTGGCAACAGGGCTGTGCTGTATTCGAGTTAAAAATACAGCCGCGCGTCATTTAAATCACGGCACTTGTAATAATTACCTTTTGTAAGTACTTTAAGTGTGCGCTCTCTAAGAAATTTCTTTATTATTGACGATTAGTTAATAATAAAACAACGCACCAGCACACTGATATTGAGGGCTCAGGAATGTTCAAAGGGTTTAAAAAAATCAGCTGGGCTGGCACCCGTCCAGCGCAAGCGGCTCTTTCGGGGCAAGAATTAGGCGACTTGAAGGCGCTGGCGTATTTGGTGCCACGTAAGTTTGAAGGCCTTGAAGTTTGGCTGCTGCTTTTTTGCGGTGCATACGGCTTGGCAGTGAGCAGCTTGGTGCTCAAGGGCGCGCGCGAGGTAGCGCTGTGCTGTGTTGGTTATATCTGTTTGGCGTTGTGGCGGCGGTTTAACCCTGCGCGCAACCGTACCCACTGGCTCACCAGCACGGCTATGGCCTATGCGCTCACCTGTTTGATCTACATTAACCCGGCTTCGGGCGGCTCTACAGGTCCATTTTTATTTGTTATTTTGTTGCTGGCCATGACCTATCCTTTGCTGATGGAAACATCGGAGCTGTGGGTTTTTGCGGGCGGTTTGTTATTGCTGTATTTTGCTACTTACAAAGCGTCAGCTTCGGCCAGCGCGGTACACCCTACATTATTCATCTTGCGCGCAGTGTTGATTGCTGGTATTTGCGGCCTGTCAGGCCGTTTGGGCAAGGTGCTGCGCCAGGCGGAGCAAAGTGTAGACACACTGCGCCGTGACAAAGCCAGTATGGCGTATAACGAGCACGGTTTGCTGCGCTATGGTGCGCGTTTGCTGCAGCTGTGTGGGTTGGAAGCGCAGCCTTGCACCCTGGTGCTGCTGCCCATGCCCAAAGACTGGCATGGGCCTTTGGGGTTGGGTGGTGCTAGCAGCGCCACATCGGCCATGTTGTCACTGCAAATGCGCCAGCGCGCGCTGCGTGACATGGCATTGCACCTGACGCTGTGTTTACCCCCTGAGGCGGTGGTGTCGCGCAATGCGCAAGGTGATTGGGTGATGCTGGTGCCCTGGCTAGAGCGCACAGCCGTGCTCAATATACTGGAGCACGCATTTGGCAGGCCCTTGCAGTTGCCTTTTGGACCTAAAAAAGACGAAATGTTTGCCGCATTGTCGCCCTGCTTGGTGGCAAGCAGCGGCAGCAGCGATACGGTTCAAAGTATGCTGGCGCGCGCACAAGACATTTGGGAGCGTGGGGTGCGCAGTGGTGCGGTGGACAGCACTGCCTAGGCGGCATGCCGCCGGGCAGTGCAACACGCGGTTTGTTTTTACGCCTCGGCCGGAATGCGCAGCTTTTGGCCTGGGTAGATTTTGTCGGGGTGGCTGAGCATGGGTTTGTTGGCCTCAAAAATGCCCATGTATTTGTTGGCGTTGCCGTAGTACTCTTTGGCAATCGCGCTTAGGGTGTCGCCGCGCACTACGTCGTGGTACTGGCTCTCGTCGCTGCCGTCGGCGGCGCTCATGAGGTTTTCTACTTCAGACACACCACCTACGTTGCCACAGCACAAGGTAACTTTTTCTACCGCTTCCATGGTGGGGGCCTCGCCTTGTACCGTCACTTTGCCGGTGCTGCCGTCAAAGCTCACAAACAGGCCGGTAGCGCCCAGGTTTTGCGCTTCAATATAGGTCTTGATGCCTGCGGCGGCTTGGCTGTTGAGCTCGTCCAAACTGGGTTGTTGTGCAGGGTCGGCGGCTACAGCAGCAGCGGCTTCTTCTACCTTTTTGCTGCCAAATAATTTTTCGCCGGCTTCTTTGATAAAACTGAACATGCCCATGGTGGTGCTCCTGTTGGTTAAAGTGAAAGCTGATACTAACACTGCGCAGTATGCCGGGCAAAGTGTGTCTGCCATGTGACGTGGGCCGTTGGCTTGGGCTAACAGGCTGGGCTATCAGGGCATCCCCTGAGGGCCGGGCCTGTAGGATGCCGTACATAATGCGGGCATGACATTTTTGGCTTTGGATGGTGGCAACACGCGGCTTAAGTGGGCGCTGTACGCCCACGCCAGCGCCGGCGCGCAGGTATTGGCGCAAGGCGCTGAGTTTTTAGAAAATATTGACAAACTGGCCGAGGGTGCCTGGGCCGGTATTGCCCAGCCCACCACCATGCTGGGCTGCATTGTGGCGGGCGATGCCATCAAGCGGCGGGTGGAGGCGCAAATTGAAGAGCGCTGGGACACCGGCGGCATCTACAGTGAGAGCAGCTTCAGACCCCACTGGGTGGTCGCTAGCAGCGCCGAAGCGGGCCTGACCAATGGCTATGACCACCCCACGCGCTTGGGCGCTGACCGCTGGGTGGCCATGGTGGGTGCCTGGCACGGCATGCGCGCGCGCATGCCTGCAGGGGAGCCTAACCGCCCGCTGGTGGTGGTGATGGTGGGCACGGCGGTCACGGTAGAGGCCATTGACGCACAGGGTAAGTTTTTGGGTGGCTTTATTTTGCCGGGCCACGGCATTATGCTCAAAGCGCTTGAATCGGGCACCGCAGGCTTGCATGTGCCTACCGGCGAGGTGACCGAGTTTCCGACCAACACCAGCGACGCACTGACCAGCGGCGGCACCTACGCCATAGCTGGTGCCGTGCGGCGCATGCACCACCACCTGCACCAGCGCACCGGCCAACTGCCCTGGGTGGTGATGACCGGTGGTGCCGGCTGGAAGATGCAACCCTCGATGGGCATGGACGTAGAGCTGGTGGAGAGCTTGATTTTTGACGGACTGTTAGAAATTGCCCAGCGCCGGGGGCTGCAAAGCTAAGCGGCGGCAAGAAAAAAGTGGTTGCTGAGTCTGGTGATTGGGCACGGCCTTAGGTTTGATTTGATAAGAAAGTGCACTATGGTAAATGCCTCTACAGGCCCCAAAAAGCCCCAAGCAATCTCTAAGATGCGGCTAAGGTATACTATTAAAATAATAGCTGCTTGTGCAGCATTTCCTTGGGCCACCGGCCTATTTGCCCAACAAAAGCCGATTCGCATCATCGTGCCCTATGCAGCTGGCGGCCCGATTGATGTGACCGCCCGTGTGCTGGCCGAGCGGGTGGCTGCCAGCCTTGGCCCGGTGATTGTTGAAAACCGCCCTGGCGCGGGTGGCAACATAGGCGCAGACGCAGTGGCCAAGGCCGCGCCCGATGGTTTGACCATTGGCATTGCCGCGCTGGCCACCCATGCCATTAACCCGTGGCTGTACAGCAAAATGCCCTACAACGCCGCGACTGACTTTGCGCCGATCACGCAAATGGTGCGCGTGCCCAACGTGCTGGTCATGAACCTGGAGACCGCCCAGCGCCTGCGCATTAACACCTTGGCTGACTTTGTACGCTACGCCAAGGCCAACCCTGGCAAGCTGAACTATGCCAGCGGCGGTAACGGTAGCGGGGGCCATTTGGCCGGTGAAATGTTCAAACAGCAAGCAGGTGTGTTTGCAGTGCATATCCCCTACAGCGGCGGCAACCCAGCGCAGCTGGCTTTGCTGTCGGGCCAGGTAGATTTTAATTTTGACAATTTGGCCACGGCTGCACCCAACATTCGCGCTGGCAAGCTCAAAGCCTTGGCCGTAACCAGCGCCAAACGCAGCAGCGCCTTGCCCGACGTGCCCACAGTGGCCGAGAGCTACCCAGGCTTTGCGGTAGACACCTGGTGGGGCTTGGTGGCCCCAGCCGCTACACCGCGCGACGTGGTGGAAAAGTACAACCAAGCCTTTGTAGAGGCACTGGGCCAGGAGGCCACTAAAACCCGCTTTGCTACCCTGATGGCCGAACCCGTGCCCACCAGCACCGCAGAGTTTGCCGCTGTGCTGCGCAGTGAGCTGGCCAAGTATGAAAAGCCCGTTAAACAGAGCGGTGCTAAGGTGGACTGAACCAAGTGCATTGGGATTTGAAGCTGATGCACTGGCCTCAGGCCTCAGGTCTTAGGCACAGTGCCTACGGATGGCCCGGTATAGCCCCGAATTTCCTGTAAGGCATCGGGCGTGCGCGGGGCAATTTTGGGCAGCACGTGGCTGGCTTCTATTGCGTTGATCTTGGCCACAATGTCTGTGCTGCTGAGCGTGCCGGTGCTGTCTGGGTTTTCACTCGGTGGGCGGGTGCTTAGCGGCGAATCTATAAACTGCATGCGGCGCGGTGTGTTGGTGTCCATTTGGTTCATGCGTGTGAGCAGTGACTCCACCACCTCGTTGGGTGACATGCTGCCCCCTGAGGTGAGCGCGATGGCCACATGCACGTCGTACACATCACCGCCCAGCTGGGGGGACGGGCGCATGCAGGTGCTGAGTATTTTGGTGCCCAGGTCGCTTAAGGCTTCACGCGTCACAGGCGACTCAATTAAAAACATAAAGTGCGCATCGTCGTAGCGCGCTACGGTGTCAATATCGCGTGCAAGGCGGCGCAAGCGCCCTCCAAAATGTGCCATCACTGCACCGCGCTGCGAGGCCATCATGGGCGCTAACTGTGCCTCGTAGCCCAGCCAGTGCACCATGACCACCCCACAGGGTATGCCAAAGCGCTTGCTGCGCGCAAGCATTTGGGGCAGCCTGATCATGGCTATGCGCTGCAATGTCAGCCCGGTAGACATGTCGGTATGTGCCAAGGCTTGTTCGCGCTCTAGCGCAACGTACGATTCGCGCGAGCGCAGCAGCATGCCCACGTACACCGCTGTCATGCCCAGGCAGCCCGTGATGGTGCTTAAAAGTTGGGTCAGCTCAACATGCGCTAGCCAACCTACGGTGTAGGCTAAGCGCGCTATCATGGCCAGCGTGAGCGGGGTAAAACCAGCCACCACAAACCACAGCCAAGGTTGTGAACGCCAAGCCATCCACGCTACGGCGCCTAGATTCCACAACAGTACAAAACCTGCAAGTGGGGCCACCAGGCTACGCAAAGGCGCGATTTGGCTTACAGCGAAAGCGGCAGACAAAACCAGCAGCGCTGCGACCAAACCTAAAGAGACCTTGTAGACCAAAGGCATCGTGCTTTTGGCATAGCTGACCTGGCAGGTAAACCAGGTAGTGGCTGCCAGAGCCCACAGCGGCACCAGCACCGGCGTAACTTTCATCAAATACACGCTGGTGGGCCACAACCGTAGATTGGCATAGCCTAACAAGGTCAGCTGGGTGAGCAGTAGCAGCCCGACCATCAAAGCCAGCCAGGCGTACTGCCTGTTGCGGTACAAACGCGCCGTTACCAAGCTCAGCACGGTAAGCAAACCAAACAACCCGATCATCAAACCGGCCAGCGTACCCACCCGCATAGCACCGTCAATATAGTCGCTCGGTGCAATCAGTTGCACCAGCTCGGTAATGGGTTTGCGATGCTCTAATTTGACGTAATAGCGCCGCGTGGCGTTCGTTAAAGTATGAACTTCAAAAGTAGGGTTGCGCGTCATCAACGGCCAGCGCGTCATGGGCACATCGTCACCGGCTTCTTGCATCAGCCAATGGTTTTTATCATCTTGGTAGTACAGCGTGACCCGCTCTACCTGCAGGCGCGGGACGCGCAAATACCACATTTGGCTGGTGCTTGTGGCAGGCAGTGCAAAGCGCAGCCACACTGCGTTGTCTGGGCCTGTCGGCAGGGCTTGCTGGGCAGCGAGAGGGCTGAAATTTTGCGCTAAAGACGGGTTGTCAAACTCTGCCGGGTTAAGCACCTGGCCTTTGGGCAGGGCTTGCCACTGCAGCTCTTGAGCCAGCTTGAGCGTACGGCTGTCGTCAAACAGCTTGCCAAGCTCTTGGCCCCAAGCCAGCAGCGGCGACATTAGCAAACAGACACAAAGCAGAAATTTGCGCAAGACAGTCTCGTATAGTTATTAGTATTAACCTTTAACTATAACAAGGCACACTTAGGGCGCAAGCAAAACGTTGCTTATGTGCGCAAAATGTCACGCATTGTGGCAGCCATGCAACCTTTTGTTTGCATGGCTTGTCAAATTTAATGGCTTTTTGTAGGTTACAGGGTGGCTAGAACTATTAGCCTAAGCTAAGCGCACGTACCTTGCCAGACCCCGCTGTTATTCGCCCAAATAAGCCGCCCGCACTTTGGGGTCGTTCAGCAGCAGCTTGGCATCGCCACTCATGGTAATTAAGCCCGACTCCATCACATAGCCCCGGTTGGCAATGCCCAGCGCGCGGCTGGCGTTTTGCTCTACCAGCAGCACAGTAACGCCTTGGGCGTACACGTCACGCACCACTTCAAATATTTTGTCCACCATGATGGGCGACAAGCCCATGGAAGGCTCGTCCAGCAGCAGCACTTTAGGGCGGCTCATCAGCGCGCGGCCCATGGCCAGCATTTGCTGTTCGCCACCGCTCATGGTGCCCGCCAGCTGGTCTTTGCGCTCTTTAAGGCGCGGGAAAATACCAAACACTTTGTCGATGTCCATCAAAATATCGGCTTTGTCTTTGCGAATGTAGGCACCCATTTGCAAGTTCTCGGTGATGGTCATGCGGGCAAACACGCCGCGCCCTTCCGGCACCATGGCCAGGCCTTGTTTGACCAAGTCCCACGAGCCTTTGCCCGCGATGTTCTGGCCCAGGTATTCGATCGTGCCGTCCGCTGCGGCTAGCGAGCCCGTGATGGCCTTCATGGTGGTGGTTTTGCCTGCGCCGTTAGAGCCAATCAGGGTCACCAGCTCGCCTTCGCGCACTTCAAAGTCAGCGCCCTTAACGGCCTGAATGCCGCCGTAGGACACTTTGAGGCCCGATACTTTAAGGAGGACTTTATTGCTTTGTTCAGTCATGGGGTGTTCCTCTTTAGGCGTGGCCTGCGCCCAAATAGGCTTCGATCACTTTTTCATTCTTTTGTACTTCAGCGGGGGTGCCTTCGGCAATTTGCTTGCCGTAGTCCAGCACGGTCACCCGGTCACACAGGCCCATCACCAGTTTCACATCGTGCTCAATCAGCAAGATGGTGCGGTTGTCTTTGCGAATTTGATCTATCAGCTCGCGCAGCAGCACTTTTTCGGTGGCGTTCATGCCTGCGGCGGGCTCGTCCAGGGCAATCAGTTGCGGGTCGGTGGCCAAGGCGCGGGCAATCTCCAAGCGGCGCTGGTCGCCGTAGCTTAGGGTGCGGGCTTTGAAGTCGGCAAACTTGCCAATGCCTACATAGGCCAGCAGCTCATGCGAGCGCTGGACAATGGCGGCTTCTTCACGCTTGGCCGAAGCACCGCGAAAAATAGCACCAAAAATACCCGCGCTGGTGCGCACATGGCGGCCCACCATCACGTTTTCTAGCACCGTCATTTCGTTAAACAAACGGATGTTTTGGAAAGTGCGGGCAATACCTGCCTTGGCCACCTCATGCACCGCGCTGGGGGTGTAGGGCTTGCCTGCCAGCTCAAAGCTGCCGCTGTCGGGGGTATACAGGCCCGTAATGACGTTAAAAAACGTGGTTTTACCGGCACCGTTGGGACCAATCAGGCCGTACACCTGGCCGCGCTGGATGGTAATGCCAACATCGCTTAAGGCTTGCAAACCACCAAAGCGTTTTGAAATGCCTGCAACTTTGAGAACAGTATCTGCTTGTGACATGGTGCGTTCTCCTTATTTTGGGGTGTTTTGCAGAGATTTGCCATGCTCTGGCGAAGGCCACAGGCCTTTGGGCTTGATCAGCACCACCGAGATCATGGCCAGTGCAATCAGCAACTGGCGCAAGATAGACGCATCCAAACGGCCACCGGTCATGGCCTGCAGCGGGCCGGCTACATAGCGCAGCACTTCGGGTAAAGATGACAGCAGCAGGGCCCCCAAAATAACCCCTGGAATATGGCCAATACCGCCCAGCACAATCATGGCCACAATCATCACCGACTCCATGAGCGAGAACGACTCGGGTGACACAAAGCCTTGGAACGGTGCAAACATGGCACCTGATACGCCGCCAAAAGTAGCGCCCATGCCAAAGGCCAACAGCTTCATGTTGCGGGTGTTAATGCCCATGGCTTTGGCGGCAATTTCGTCTTCGCGGATGGCCATCCACGCGCGGCCAATGCGGGACTTCTCTAACCGGTAGCATAAGAAAACCGCCATAATCACCAGTGCTAAAAACAGGTAGTAGTACAGAGAAACGCTGGCAATGGAAAAGCCAAAAACCTCCAGCTTTTTACCCAAATCCAGGCCAAAAAACTTCACAGAATCAATTTGGTTGATGCCCTTAGGGCCGTTGGTGATGTTAACGGGGTGGTCTAGGTTGTTTAAAAACACCCGGATAATTTCGCCGAAACCTAGCGTCACAATGGCCAAGTAATCGCCCCGCAGCTTGAGCGTGGGCGCGCCCAGCAGCACACCCAGCATGCCAGCGAGCAAGGCTGCCAACGGTATCACGGCCCACAGCGGCATGTGCCAGCCGTTGGGGAACATGGCGGCAATGGCTGGGAAGGTGTCGGTCAAATGCGGCGAGGCCAGCAGCGCGTAAATATAAGCACCCAGCGCATAAAAAGCTACAAAACCCAAATCCAGCAGACCCGCATTGCCCACCACAATGTTCAGGCCCAAGGACAGCAAAATGTAGAGCAAAGCCACATCCAAAATACGCACCCAGCCGCTGCCGGCCTGCTGCACGATCAGCGGCAGCACCAGCGCAGCCAATGCGCAAATCAGGTAAAAACCCGTGCGCTGCGCGCCTTTGAGAGAGTGAAACCAGTTAGTCATGTGTGTATCTCCTTGGGGCTTAGGCGCGGTCTGCCACACGTTCACCCAGCAGGCCTGAGGGGCGTAGGGTCAGCATGATGATCAGCACAATAAAAGCCAAAATATCCACGTAATGGCTACCCAGCACGCCGCCTGTCAGCGTACCCAAATAGCCTGCGCCGAGCGACTCGATCAAGCCCAGCAGTACGCCGCCCACCACCGCACCGGCCAGGTTGCCAATGCCGCCAAACACGGCTGCAGTAAAAGCTTTGAGGCCGGGCAAGAAGCCCATGGTGTGGTTGACGGTGCCGTAGTTGGCAGCCCACATGACACCGGCCACAGCGGCCAGCACGGCACCAATAATGAAGGTGGCTGAAATTACCACGTCGGGGCGCACACCCATCAGTGCGGCAACACGCGGGTTCTCTGCTGTGGCGCGCATGGCGCGCCCTAGGCTAGTGCGGTGCACGATGTACATCAAAATAGACAGGGCAATCACCGTGGTGGCCAAAATGATAATTTGCGTCAGGGTGATAACCGCCCCACCAATTTCATAGGGCACTGCAGGCAGCAAGTTAGGGTAGGGCTTGTAGTTAGGCTTCCAGATAATCATGGCCAAGGTTTGCAGCAAAATGCTCATACCAATGGCGCTGATCAACGGGGCCAAGCGGGGGCTGTTGCGCAGCGGGCGGTAGGCTACTTTTTCAATCGTAAAGTTCAGTGCGGCGCAAACTACACAGGCAATCACCAAGGCCAGCAGCAAAATAATCCAGCCTGGGGTGCTGGGCAGTGACTCTTTCATCATGCCAATCACGCTCCAACTGGTTAGCGCGCCCACCATCAGCACTTCGCCGTGGGCAAAGTTAATCAGGTTAATAATGCCGTAGACCATGGTGTAGCCCAGGGCAACCAAGGCGTACATGCTGCCCAAAACCAGACCGTTAATGATCTGCTGTAGCAAAATTTCCATTAGCTTTTCTCCAAAACTGTTAAGCCAGTAGGTGAGCGTGCGCCTTGTTAAGTACACCGCCCACTACCTGTCTACTGGCTAGCAAAAAACCCGCCAGTTGTTGGACTTGTGGTCGCAAACTGCGGGTGGTGTTGGATTGTAGCTAAGCGCACACCCATTCTTAAGCCGGGCTTGGCCTGACAAGGCGGGGTTTACCCGCGTTAAAAAGTGTGTATCACTGGCATTGGGCCAGTATTAGCTGCGCTGATGGTTAAGTTTTTTAAGTTCACGCAACTTATCTGCAATTTTAATTTCCAGCCCACGCTCTACAGGCCGGTAAAAGGTTTGCTGCAAGCCTTCAGGCAAATAGGTCTCCCCGGCGGCAAAGCCGCCTTCTTCGTTGTGTGCATAGCGGTAGCCTTTGCCCCAGTCCATGTCTTTCATCATTTGGGTGGGCGCGTTGCGCAGGTGCATGGGCACGGGGCGGGTGCCTTCTTTTTTAACCAGGGCTTTAACTTCGTTAAACGCCACATACACGGCGTTGCTCTTGGGTGCTACGGCCAAATACACCACGCATTCGGCCAGTGCCAGCTCGCCTTCGGGGCTGCCCAGGCGCTCATACACTTGGGCGGTATCCAGCGCAATCTGCAGGGCGCGCGGGTCGGCCAGGCCAATGTCTTCTACCGCCATGCGAATCAGCCGGCGGGCCATGTATTTAGGCTCAGCCCCACCGTCTAGCATGCGCACCAGCCAGTACAGGGCGGCATCGGGGTCAGAGCCGCGCACACTCTTGTGCAGCGCGCTGATGGTGTCGTAAAACTGCTCGCCGCCTTTGTCGTAGCGGCGCAGGGTTTGCCCCAGCACCTTGGTCAGCCATGCATCGGTAATTACGCTGAGTTTTTCTTTGCCAGCAGCAATAAACAGGGTTTCTAGCGTGTTCAGCAGGCGGCGGGCGTCGCCATCAGCGTGGGCCAGTAGTTTTTTAACTGCTATACCTTCAATAGCTGCTTGTGCAGCATTTACTTGGGCCTTAAGCACTATTTGTTCTAAATCCTGCTCAGAAAGGCTGTGCAGCACATACACTGCTGCGCGCGACAACAGCGCCGAGTTCACCTCAAAGCTGGGGTTCTCGGTGGTGGCCCCTATAAAGGTGAAAAGCCCGCTTTCTACATGCGGCAAAAACGCGTCTTGCTGGGCTTTGTTAAAGCGGTGCACTTCGTCGACGAACATGATCGTTCTTCGCCCCTGGTCTCGCCAAACAGTGGCTTGTTCTACCGCCTCGCGTATGTCTTTTACCCCGCCCAGCGTGGCGCTGATGGTAATAAAGTGCGCATCAAACGCACCGGCCATCAGCCGCGCAATAGTGGTCTTGCCCACGCCCGGCGGGCCCCAGAGAATGCAGCTGTGCGGCACCCCACTTTCAAACGCCACCCGCAGCGCCATGCCTTCGCCCAGCAGGTGTTGCTGGCCAATCACTTCGCCCAGTGTTGTGGGGCGCAACTGCTCGGCCAGCGGTACGTGAGAGGCAGGGGCTTGGGTCATACAGCGTATTTTAGGCGGCGGGCGGGCGGGGGCCTAAAACCGATAGATGGGCGCATTTTGCATACGTTTTAGGCCTATCGCCCAAGTAAATGCTGCGCAAGTAGCTATTAAATATGTAGCGTTTGTTATGTTGTTAGCCATCAATCCCTGCGCCAGTTCAAACCATACCAATGGTCTGTAACGCTTGCAGCTAGTTTGCGTCGGGTATATGCCATTGATCTTTCCTCAACTGATCAGGCACTTGCCTCCCATGTTGTCTTGAGTTCGGCTTGTTTTTTTGTCTTGTACGAGATCAGGTCGGCGGTGCTACTTCAGCTACGCGGCTGTCCCCCGTGTTGGCCTAGGGCCAACTCCTCCTCCTTGATGCCGCTACGCTGAAGTAGCACCGCCGACCTGATCACAACGACGTGGTGGCGATCGACCGTCGCGCACCAGCCGTACCCACCAAGCGCAATGGCGTACGCTATCCCGGAGGCAGATTCAAAACGAACGGAATTTGCTTAAGCGAACAGCAGTGGCCCGGCACCTCGCGCAAGTGGCGTATCGCGCCATGGTGGCATACCAGTGCATGAAAAATGTCACCCAATGCAGGTAGATTTTTTCAGTGCTTAGGCTATAGTGCAAGTAACAAATACGCTCACGCATTTGGTCTAAAAACCGAACGGACTCTAGGGTAGCGTTGCCGGGTTTCATGAAATTTTATAACTGGATAAATAAGCAATTGAATCGCAACGTAACGTATACCGCATATTTTGCGAAATACATTACGTTGACCACACATAAAGCACACCATGTCCATTGACACTCTTCTCCTCTTTATTCCTGCGTGCTTCGCTCTGAATATGGCACCAGGCCCAAACAATCTTCTTTCCGTGTCAAATGCGACTCGCTATGGTTTTTGGTCCGCGTCAGTCGCTGGAGTCGGTCGCCTCATTGCGTTTGTCGGCATGATCGCCATTGCTGCTGCGGGTCTTGCCACCGTCCTTCAGACTTCGGAGATTTTGTTTTACGCAGTCAAGGTCGTCGGAGCCGCGTATCTTTTCTACCTTGCGTTCCAGTTATGGCGGACCGCTCCCGTCAACGAAAATACTAAATTTGCTGGGGAACAGCAAAGTATTTTTTCACTTGCACGCCAAGAATTTCTGGTTGCTGCGGGCAATCCAAAGGCCATCCTCATATTCACTGCCTTTCTTCCTCAGTTCGTAGATATTTCAAAACCTGCGGCGCCACAGTTTGCTGTACTTGGTGCGCTTTTTCTGGGCTTGGAATGGATTGCGATTGCAGTTTACGCATACATGGGAAGTCATCTGCGCAAGTGGTTCTCAGAGCCTCGTCGACAGCGGATATTCAACCGTATTTGTGGCTCGCTGTTGGGGGCTGCAGGCATAGGTTTGCTTGCCGCACGGAGGTCAACTAGTGGGGCCTAACGGGTTGCTCTAGAGGCGACCGCCTATGGCGTCGCCTGGCCTCCAACTTTAACCACCATGAATCGCTGCCCCGAAATCGAGCTGCTCAATGGTTTCTTTGGGGGTACGCATGTTCAGGTGTACCCAGATGCACCGGAAGAGTACAACACCCATCGCTTCGAGCGCGTTGCAGGCGACGAGCGAATAGTCTGTGAGGTACTGCCGGCTGAATACGAACTTCACTTTATGTGGTGGGTGTCTGGGCGGCTCGCCCTTGACCTTAAACTTCAAGGCGTGCAGTCATTAGACATTTCACGCTCCGCTGGAGACGAGACCCTTATAGGGAACGTTGATGCTGAGGGTCTGCGGCAATTGTTCAGACTTCAAGTGAGTCCAACCGTATGCCTCCAATGGTCGTCTGCGTCCTTCTTCGGCTAGTGGTGCTTAACAGGTCGGCCAATACAAACTCGCAACTGCAGGAGGCGGCTTCGCCGCAATTGTTGCGGTTCTACTGTCTCTGATGTTAAAGCCAGTTGCCGATAAGTGGTAGCATTTATGAATGAATAGTGAAGCCATTACCCATGAAGCGTTGTCACTGCCTGTGCAACAGCGGGCGGAGTTGGCGGTGCAGCTTCTTTCTAGTCTTGACATGCTATTCGAAGCCGAAATAGACCAAGGGCTTTCGGGGCGTATTCCGGCCGAGGATGTGCGTCGTCAGGCGAGTGCTTTGCTTAGTTGAGTTACTTTTTCGCTGAGGCTGCAAACGCTGAGCATCTTGAGCATGTGGCTTATTACGCATCTTGTCTGGCGGGTCTGGGCGCACGCTATTTATCGGCCTTTGACGAGGCAATGGACAATGTCTGTTAATACCCAGAGAGTACCGCATCGAATTCCCACCAGATATTCGCAAATTTCGTGTACCAGGTTTTCCATACAACATTCTCTAGCGGCTTGTCGGCTCGGCGGTTGAAGTCTTGGTCGTCGCGCCCCATCGCCGGCGACCGGGGTATTGGCTTGGCAGGCTTTAACCTTTTTGGAGTTGGAGTCCAGACTGCGTGTTAAATTCACCCAAAAGACCCATATATGCCAACGACTGTTGAACACCAAATCACCGTCGCAGAGGAGCGTTTACGGCTTGCTATGCTCGCCTCAGACTCTGAAGTGCTCGACGAGTTGATCTCTCCAGACCTTATTTTTACCAACCATATGGGTCAATTGTTGGGCAAACAAGCTGACCTAGAACTGCACCGCTCGGGGGTGCTTAAGTTCTACACACTTGAACCGTCAGAAATACAAGTCAGAGCCGGTGGCGGGCTTGCAATCGTCTCAGTACGCATGCAATTGACGGGTAGCTATGGCGGTACGCAGTTTTCAGCTAATTTGCGGTTCACTCGTGTTTGGTGTCGCTCGGTGGGGAGTACATGGCAAATCGTTGCGGGTCATAGCAGCGCGGTGCAGGGGTAGTTTATGTGGTGTACCCTTGGGTCAAGCGCACAGTCAAAGCGGTATGCGCTGCGTTCACCGATGACCTTCAATGTGAGACCCCATGAACCCCAACAAAGTTGAACGGCAGAGGGTAAAGCTGCTAACCGACCTTCCCAACGTTGGCAAGGCGACTGCGAAAGACCTTCAGCTGCTGGGTGTCTACTCGCCCTCTGATCTTTGTGGCAAAGACCCATTTGAAATGTACCAAGCGCTTTGCAATGCAACGGGTGTGCGTCAGGATCCTTGTGTCTTAGATGTGTTTGTCTCCATCACCCGTTTTGCAGCAGGAGAGGCACCGCAGCCGTGGTGGGCCTACACAGCGCAGCGTAAAAACCGCTATGGGGCATTGTAAAAACTGCTTGCACACCAGGAAAGTGGGTTACTCTAAAGCAGGCAGCTGTTTTGGCACCAAACTTACTGCTTGATCACATCCGCCCCAGCAGGCGGTTTGAAGTTGAAAGTATCGGCAGTCAAGACAATGTTGGCCTCTACTTTTTGAAACTTCAGCACGGAACGTTGGCCAAAGCTGTCTACGATGTCTAGCGCCGCCAGTTCGCCACCGGGTGATTTAAAACCTACGCGGATGCTTTGCAGGCTGCCGTCTTTGGCCTTCGGGCTGGCCAGCACCCAGCTTAGGCCGTCTTGGTCGGGTGCTGATGTAAGGGCGAAGTGTTGCTCCAGTGCTTTCAGGTCGGGCGATGAGGCAATCAGGGCTGCTGGGGTGCTGGCCAGTACGTTGGCTTGCTTGTTGGCGGTGACTTGGTTGAGGTCTACGTCGTACATCCACAGGGTTTGGCCGTCGGCTACCAGCGTTTGCTCAAACGGTTTTTTGTAAACAAACTTAAAACGGTTGGGGCGAGAAAACTCAAACGTACCCGCCGAGTTTTTGACCTTGGGCGCTTGGCCTTCGCGTGCAGGCGAGGTAACGCTTTGGGTAAAGTCAGCACGGCCTGTTTTGCTGGTTTTAAGGAAGTTTTCTAAGGAATCTAGGCCGCTCGCCCAAGCAAATGTTGCACAAGCAGCTATTAAAAGCATAGTAATTGATTTGACCATGTAACGCGCTGGTTTGACTTTCACTGCATTCCTTTCAAGGCGCCATGGTTGGTAGTTTTCAACCGTGTGCACCGCTTAATCGTTCCTACCCGGCACCAAAATCTCGCGCTGTCCACGCCCGTTCATGGCAGTTACCAAGCCTGCTTTCTCCATCGCTTCTAGCAGGTTGGCAGCTTTGTTGTAGCCAATGCTCAAATGCCGTTGTACCAGCGAGATGCTGGCTTTTTGGTTCTTCAGCACGATGTCTACCGCTTTGTCGTACATCGGGTCTTTCTCACCACCGCTACCGCCTTCGCCATCCAGGCTCAGACCATCTTCGCCGTCCACAGTTCCGCCTTCCAGCACGCCCTCGATGTAATTAGGCTCGCCTTGGCTCTTCAGATACGCTACAACGCGGTGGACCTCTTCGTCGCTGACAAACGCGCCGTGCACGCGAATGGGCAGGCCCGTGCCGCTGGGCATGTACAGCATGTCGCCCATGCCCAGCAGGGCTTCAGCACCCATTTGGTCTAGGATGGTGCGGCTGTCGATCTTGCTAGATACTTGGAAAGCGATGCGGGTGGGGATGTTGGCCTTGATTAAACCCGTAATCACGTCCACGCTAGGGCGCTGGGTGGCTAAAATTAAATGGATGCCTGCAGCGCGGGCCTTTTGTGCCAGCCGGGCGATCAGCTCTTCAATCTTTTTGCCCACTACCATCATCAGGTCGGCCAGCTCGTCGATCACCACTACGATGTGGGGCAGGCGCTCTAGTGGTTCGGGTGCATCAGGTGTGAGAGAGAACGGGTTGTAAATGAACTCGCCACGCGCTTTGGCATCGTCCATCTTCACGTTGTAGCCTGCCAGGTTGCGCACACCCATCTTGCTCATTAATTTATAGCGCCGCTCCATCTCCATCACGCACCAGTTCAGGCCGTGCGCCGCCTGGCGCATGTCGGTCACTACAGGGCACAGCAGGTGTGGTATGCCCTCGTACACGCTCATCTCCAGCATCTTGGGGTCGATCATCAGCATGCGCACGTCGCGCGCTTCGGCCTTGTACAACAGGCTGAGAATCATCGCGTTAATACCCACAGACTTGCCCGAGCCTGTGGTACCTGCCACCAACACGTGGGGCATTTTGGCCAGATCGGCCACCACGGGCGCGCCCATGATGTCTTTGCCCAAGCCCATGGTCAGCAGCGACTTACCTTCGTTGTACACCTGTGAGCCTAAAATTTCGCTCAGCTTGATGCTTTGGCGCTTGGCGTTGGGCAACTCTAGCGCCATGTAGTTTTTGCCCGGAATCGTCTCTACCACGCGGATAGACACTAGCGACAGCGAACGTGCCAAGTCGCGCGCCAAGCCCACCACTTGCGAGCCTTTTACACCCGTAGCGGGCTCAATCTCATAGCGGGTGATGACGGGGCCGGGCAGGGCGGCTACCACGCGCACTTCTACGCCAAAGTCTTTGAGCTTTTTCTCAATCATCCGGCTGGTCATCTCCAGCGTTTCGGGGGCCACGGTTTCTTGGCGTAGCTGCGCGCCGTCTAGTAAATCTACCTGGGGCAGTTTGCTGTCGGGCATCTCGCTGAACAGGGGTTTTTGCCGCTCTTTGGCCACGCGGGCGCTTTGCGGCACGTCAACCAATACATCGACTAAAGTAGGTTCAACTTGTACCTGCGGTGCCCTTGCAGGCATGATGAGGGGGGCGGGGTGCAGTTCTTCGATCTCGGCACGCTCTACGTTCACCACTTCTTCACGCTCACGCGCTGCCTGTGTGCCCATGGCAATGTCCTGCGCCACCTCTTTTTTGTCGCGCTGCGTGGCCCACAGGTGGTGCAGCCAGGCCCCAAGTGCATCAGCCCAACGCGCCCAAGAAAAGCCCAGGGCCCAGGCCGTACCAGCGACCACCATGGCAATACTTACCAAGCCCGAGCCGGTAAAGCCCAGCCACTTCAAAGCGAAACCGCCCATGACATAGCCCAGCACGCCACCCGCGTGTCCAGGCAAACGCGGCTCAAACCGGTACAGACGCGACCATTCCAGTGCGCAACTGGCTATTAGCAGCACACCCAAGCCCAGCCATACCAGTGTGCGGGGGGACAAGCGCAACCATGAAGGGTGCAGTGTGCTTGGCCGCTCCGGGCTACCGCTGGAGCTGCGCAGCCACTGCGCAAAAGACGACAGCCACCAACGCGCCGCCACCAGCAAGCACCACCAAACCGAGTAACCCAATGCATAAAAACTGCCATCGGACAGCCTGGCACCCAAACGCCCCGCCCAGTTGCGCACGGCCGCAGGGGCCCCGCTACTGGCTGCCTGGGCGGTGCCCGAGGTAGACCAAGCGGCATCCACCGGGCTGTGGCTGAGCAAGGCAATCAGCCAGTACCCCAGCGCCACTGCGCTGAGCAGCAAAGCTATTTCATGGGCAAAAATCAGCCCTGGCGAGTTGTGAGACGAATTACCACCGCGCTGGGCGGTGGTTTTGGAAGAGAGGGTGTCGAGTGAGTAAGTCATTGCTAGTGCAAGCTTACCCTATCTCTCTCGGGGGCCTTACCCCAAAGTGTTCAGACGCTCTTTGATCAGCACCGAATTGTTCTCTAGTGTTTCAATGTAACCGCGCTCTTCCAGGTCTTTCATCACGCGGCTGACCATTTCGCGGGATGCGCCCACCATTTTGGCCAAATCTTGCCGCGAGACTTTGTCGCGGATCACCGCTTGGCCGTCCGCATCCATCTCGGCGGCCTCTATGAGCGCGCGGGCCACGCGGCCATACACGTCCATCAGCGCCAGTGACTCAATTTTGCGGTCTGCATGGCGCAGGCGCTGTACCAGGCCTTTCATCACCGCGTACGCCATCGACGTATTTTCTGGCAGGCAGCGGGCAAACTCTACCCGGCCAAGCATCAGCACATCGGTTTGCACCTCGGCGCGCACGCTGGCAGAATGCGGCTCGTTGTCGATCAGGCTCATCTCGCCTATGTAGTCGCCGGGGGATAAATTGGCCAAAATCACCTCACGCCCGCGCACATCGGTGGTAAGCACGCGGGCCCGGCCGTTCAAAATAATAAACAGTGCGTTAGACTTTTTGCCTTGCTCCACAATCAGCTCTCCACGCTTAAAACGCCGCTTAATCACGGCATCTGACACCGATTCGGCCTGCGTCGGCGTTAGCATGGAAAACAACGGAACACGGCGGATAAGCTCTAAATTAGACAGCATCGACATATTTCACCCTCAAAAATTGTTTTCTGGCGCTGAGAACTAAAATCATTGTCTTAGATTCAGTCTGTGCACTAATTCACACCCTGAGAATAAACCCAAGCATGCACAGTGGAAGTTCTTGTTTATAAGCGCACTGGCCCCACTCTACCTTAGTCGTGGCTAATTAGCTACGTTATCTACACTACTTTTTACTTTATGAAACACGCCAAAGTACTTATTTTGGGCTCTGGCCCTGCAGGCTATACCGCCGCCGTCTATGCAGCCCGCGCCAATTTAAACCCCGTGCTGATCACCGGTATGGCCCAAGGGGGGCAGCTAATGACCACCACCGAGGTGGACAACTGGCCTGCTGATGTACATGGCGTGCAAGGCCCAGAGCTGATGCAGCGGTTTTTAGAGCACGCAGAGCGTTTTAAGACCGAAATTATTTTTGACCACATACACACGGTAGATTTTTCAAAACGGCCTTTTACCCTGACAGGCGACTCAGGCCAGTACACCTGCGATGCCTTGATCTTGTCTACCGGTGCATCGGCCAAATACCTGGGGCTACCGTCAGAACAAGCCTTTATGGGCAAAGGCGTGAGCGGCTGCGCTACCTGCGACGGGTTTTTCTACCGGGACGAGATTTGCTGCGTGGTGGGCGGTGGCAACACGGCGGTGGAAGAGGCGCTGTACCTGAGCAATATTGCCAGCAAAGTGTATTTGGTGCACCGCCGCGACAAGTTCAAAGCCGAGCCCATTTTGGTGGACAAACTGATGGAGCGGGTCAAGGAAGGCAAAGTTGAGCTGAAAACCTTCCAGACTTTGGACGAAGTACTGGGTGACGCAACAGGTGTGACCGGCATTCGCCTGAAAAGCACCGTGACTGGCGCAACCGAGGATGTAACGCTTAAAGGCTGTTTTATTGCTATTGGCCATTCGCCCAACACCGATATTTTCAAAGGCCAGCTAGATATGAAAGACGGCTACATCGTGACCCAGTCAGGCCTTAAAGGCATGGCCACCATGACCAGTGTGCCAGGGGTGTTTGCAGCGGGTGACGTGCAAGACCACGTCTACCGCCAGGCTATCACCAGCGCTGGCACAGGTTGCATGGCAGCTTTGGATGCGCAGCGCTTTTTAGAGCAAAACGGCGCTTAAATCGCCCATGCTGGCCTTGGGATGTGCCGGGACAGGCAGGTTCTGGCTACCATGCCGCTTTGGTTCGGGTTATAATTTAAGGCTGTCCTTAAAACGGGGCAGTTTTGCTTACAGAGCAAAATACAGACCGCTGGCGGGTGGCTACTGCGTAAAAACAAGTAGTACCCAGCAGAGCGAGGTGCGGCAAAAGCCGTTAATTTAATGTGTAAGGAGTGCTAGCTATGGCACGCGTCTGTGACGTAACGGGTAAAAAACCCATGGTGGGCAACAATGTGTCCCACGCAAACAACAAAACCAAGCGCCGTTTTTTGCCTAACCTGCAATACCGCCGTTTTTTCGTTGAAACCGAAAACCGCTGGGTGCGTTTGCGCATTACCAGCGCTGCGTTGCGTTTAATTGACAAAAACGGTATTGATGCTGTGCTCGCGGACATGCGCGCACGTGGCCAAGCTTAAGGAGAACGACCATGGCAAAAGGCGGACGCGAAAAAATCAAGCTGGAATCTACTGCAGGTACCGGTCATTTTTACACCACAACCAAAAACAAGAAAACCATGCCCGAGAAAATGCTGATCAGCAAGTTTGATCCCAAAGCACGCAAGCATGTGGACTACAAAGAAGTCAAGCTAAAGTAATTTAGCGCACCCATTAAAAAACCGCCTTCGGGCGGTTTTTTAATGAGTGCTATATTATTAATAGCTGGTTGTGCAGCGTTTCCTTGGGCGATAAGCCCAATTAATGCAAATTTTCGTATTTGGCATCACCAAATACGGCATCAGGCGGCGGCGCAGCACTGGGCACGCGAAACGATTCACTGGCCCATGCGCCAAAGTCGTGGTCCTTGCAGCGCTCAGAGCAAAAAGGCCGCCAGCGGTTGCTGGGTGCAAACACGCTGTCGCCTTTGCAGCTGGGGCAGGCCACTGTGGGTGGCCGTTTAGCAGGCTGTGCAGGTGTGCTCATACAGTGGCAGGTGGTTTAGGCGCACAAAGTCAGCTCAAAACTGGCATCTTCACTGGTCACCACAGGCAGTTTGTCCGCACCTGCCTCACGCAGCAAGCGCACCGACACCATCAAGCGGTTGCCGCTGATCTCAGGAATGAAACCCCTGCCCGGGTCGATGCGCAGGCGTAGCAACTGGAAACTGCGGCCTTGGGGTAGTGTTTGCTGGTATTGCCCGCCAGTGGCCATCACTTTTTGTGGTGCACCGGTGTCGCGGAGCAGCTTGAGCAGCAGGCTCACACATTGGGCCAGCGGCCACAGCGTAGAGGCCCAACGCGTCAGGTCAGAGCGGCGTTGGTCCGCGCCCAGGTGCTGCCAGTGGTAGTAGGCGGGCAAGTCAAATTCGCAGGTTCCAGCAGGAATCCCAATGCGGCTGCGCACGCTGACCACCCATTCGTTGTCGTTGAGGGCTATGCCTGCCTTGCCCGGCTGGCCGTTAAGGCCTGCAAACGCCTCTTCAAGCTGGCCAATCACTTCGTCTAAGGCACTCTCGGCAATCGAGGGGTTGCCACGGTAGCTGTTGAACAGCTGTTTGTGTTTTTCCAGGTCTTTGAGAATTTCGGATTTCAGGTCGGAGCGGGCACCAACTTCGATAATTTCAAAAACAGTCACAAACGCAAAGTGATGGTCTAAAGCGCTCTCACGAGCGAGCAGAACGCCAAGGCGCTCAAACAAATTCTCAAGCCGCAAATAGGTGCGTGCGCGCTCGTTAAAAGGGTATTCGTAAACAATCACAGTGGGCTCTTTCCTGGGCTGCAATCATAGCCCGAAGCGCCGCGCTATTTCACCCACCTGCTGCGCAAGTGTTGCAAGGTCGATGTTATCGTTACAAATTACACTGTCGGCAGCCGCTAAACGCTGGGCACGGCTGGCCTGCGCAGCCAAGGTCTGGAGCACTTGATCGCGCGGCCATTGGCTGCGCTGCATGACGCGCAGAATTTGGGTCTCTTGGCTGCAGTCAATCACCAGTACGTGGTCTAGCTTGGCCCGCCAGTGGCCAGATTCGACCAGCAAGGGGATGTCAAACACCAACAGCGGCGCGCCAGAGCGCTGGGCCAACGCGGCTTGCAAAGCGACTTCGCGGCTGACCACGGGGTGTACGATCGCTTCTAGGCGTGTTTTGGCGGCAGGATCATCAAAAATAAGTTTGCGCATAGCAGCGCGTTCCATGCTACCGTCCACAGTGATAAAACCCGTACCAAAGACCCGCGCTACCTCTGCCATGGCCGCGCCACCTGAGGCGGTACTTTGGCGAGAGATGGCATCCGCGTCGATCACACTGGCCCCAAGCCTCTGCAGCAGGCGGGCCACTGTGCTTTTGCCGCTGCCAATACCCCCGGTAAGGCCAAGTTGAATCATCATGTCAGAGTGTTTGAATGAGGTACCGGGCGTAGCACCGCCTGATGGACATCCTAGGCAAATTTCAGCCTGAGAGACCTACCACGCGCAAGATACTTTGCGGGCCAAAGACCAAGGCTGTTAGTCCTGCACCCGCCAAAAATGGACCAAATGGAATGTAACCACCCTCGCGCAGACCGCTGGACATTTTCATGCCAATACCCACCACTGCGCCGATCACCGAGGCCATCAGAATGATGGGCACCAAGGCTTGCCAGCCAAACCACACACCTAAAGCCGCAAACAATTTAAAGTCACCATAACCCATACCCTCTTTGCCCGTAACCAGCTTGAACGCCCAGTAAACCAACCACAAAGACAGGTAGCCTGCCACTGCACCCCATAAAGCGTTGGGCAGCGTAACGCTTGCATTCCATTGCAGCGCTGCTGCAATCAAGCCTAACCAAAGCAAAGGCAGCGTAATGTCGTCGGGCAGCAAGGTGGTGTCCCAGTCAATGCATGCCAGCGCAACAATGGCAGCGCAAAACGCACACCATGCGGCGGTAGTAGCAGTCCAACCGAAACGCGCTGCGCAAAAGAAAAACAATGCCCCTGTAGCAAGTTCAACACAGGGATAACGTGCACTGATACCGGTACCGCACCCCGCGCATTTGCCGCGCAACGCCAAGTAACTGACAACAGGTATATTTTCATACCAGCGAATCGCATGCCCACATTGCGGGCATGCTGAACGTGGCACCATTAAATTGAACTTTTCTACCGCCGCAGGCGGTGGGCTGTCTGGCGTTTGGGCCAGCCCAGCGCACTCCGTTGCCCACTGCGCCTCCATCATTTTAGGAAGCCGGTAGACCACCACGTTCAAGAAGCTCCCAATCAGCAGCCCCAACACCCCGACCAAGGCGGCATCTGCCCACCACAGCTCTGTCATTAAACCACCTGGCCCAGCTTGAAAATGGGAAGGTACATTGAAACCACAATACCGCCAATGATGGTGCCCAAGAAAACAATAATGATAGGCTCCATCAGGCTGGACAGTCCGGCTACCATTTCGTCAACTTCTGCCTCGTAAAAATCAGCGGCCTTGCCTAGCATGTGGTCAATAGAGCCAGACTCCTCACCAATGGCGGTCATTTGAATCACCATCGACGGGAATAAATTGGCGTTAGTCATGGCCGCAGTCAGAGATGTGCCCGTGGACACTTCTTGCTGGATTTTGACCGTAGCATCGGCGTATTTGGAATTGCCCGAAGCACCGCCCACCGAATCAAGGGCTTCAACCAAAGGTACACCGGCTGCAAACATGGTGGCCAGAGTACGGGTCCAGCGTGCAATGCAAGATTTTTCGATCAAGCTACCAAATACGGGCATTTTTAGCAAGGCCCGGTCCATGAACTTTTGCATTTTCTCGTTACGTTTCCACGCCTGCATAAAGAAATAGCCGCCAAAACCGATGCTGCCGAAAATTAACCACCACCACTTCACGAAAATCTCGCTCACCGCGATGACAAACAAAGTAGGTGCGGGTAAGTCAGCACCGAAAGATGTGAATACTTCTTTGAACGCAGGTATCACAAAAATCATGATGACAGCAACCACCACAAAAGCCACGATCACTACAGAGGCTGGGTACATGAGCGCAGATTTTATTTTTGACTTGATGGCTTCGGTTTTTTCCATGTAAACCGCCAAGCGGTCTAATAGCGCTTCCAAAATACCTGCGGCCTCACCTGCTTCAACCAAGTTGCAATACAGGTTGTCAAAGTACATCGGGTACTTGCGAAATGCCGATGACAAAGAGGTGCCTGTTTCTACATCCAAGCGTACATCGTTCAGCAACTTGGTCACGCTGGCATTGGTATTGCCTCGGCCCACAATATCAAAAGACTGTAGCAAAGGCACGCCGGCTTTCATCATGGTGGCAAGCTGGCGTGTGAAGATGGCGATGTCTTTGGGCTTGATGCTCTTGCCTGAGCGCATGCGGCGCTTTTTAACCTTGGTGGTCAAAATACCTTGTCGGCGCATCGCAGCGGTGACTTGGTTTTCGCCTAAAGCACGCAGTTCGCCCCGCACGACTTTGCCGGCACGGTCTTTACCCTCCCACTCAAAGACAAAGTCTTTGACTGCGGCTTTAGCTGTGGCCATATTGCCTCCGAATAAGCTTGAAATTAAAATCTAAATGGTAGTCAGAATACATGGGTATTTGCAAGGGTTAGACATTGGTCACGGCCAGCACTTCTTCTAAAGAAGTCATACCGAGTTTCACTTTGCTCAGACCCGATTGGCGCAGGCTGCGCACGTCATCAAGTTCAGCTTGTTTGGCGATGTCTAGCGCGCTGGCATCGGCCAAGATCAAGCGCTGAATATCCTCGGTGATAGG
Organism: Polaromonas sp.; assembly: GCA_043778205.1. Lineage (GTDB taxonomy): Bacteria > Pseudomonadota > Gammaproteobacteria > Burkholderiales > Burkholderiaceae_C > JAAFIP01. Next base: position 24,399 of record JAYWGO010000171.1, read on the forward strand.
CATCACTTGGTAGATACCCACCCGGCCTTTGTAGCCGTTGTTGCACATAGAGCAACCCACCGGTTGGTAGGGTGTCCAGCTGCCATCGACATCGTCTTCTTTAAAGCCTGCTTCAACCAAGTTTTCGTAGGGAATGTCTGCCGGCTTTTTGCAATTGGGACACAGCCTGCGTGCCAATCGCTGCGCCGTGATCAAAATCACGCTGGAGGCAATGTTAAAGGGTGCAATGCCCATGTTGCGCATTCGCGTGAGTGTGGTTGGTGCGTCATTGGTGTGCAGAGTGCTCAGAACCATGTGGCCCGTCTGCGCAGCTTTGATGGCAATGTCTGCAGTTTCCAGGTCACGAATCTCACCCACCATGATCACGTCGGGGTCCTGCCGCAGAAACGATTTGAGTGCAACAGAAAACGTCAGACCCGCTTTGTCGTTCACGTTAACTTGGTTGACCCCAGGCAAGTTAATCTCGCACGGGTCTTCAGCGGTAGAAATGTTGACACCTGGTTTATTCAGCAAATTCAGGCAGGTATAAAGCGACACGGTTTTGCCCGAGCCGGTAGGCCCGGTGACCAGCACCATGCCGTAGGGCCGCTCGACAGCGGCCAACAGGCGATCTTTTTCAATTTTCTCATAGCCCAGCGCGTCAATACCTAGCTTGGCGCTGGACGGGTCCAAAATACGGATCACGATCTTTTCGCCGAACATGGTGGGTAAAGTGCTGACACGAAAGTCGATCACTTTGTTAGGGCCCATTTTCATCTTCATGCGACCGTCTTGGGGGACGCGTTTTTCAGAAATATCCAACCGAGAAATAACTTTGATGCGCGAAGCGAGTTTTTCTTTGATGACCACAGGTGGCGACGCAATTTCGCGCAGTTCACCGTCCACCCGAAAACGCACGCGGTAGGTGTGCTCGTAGGGCTCAAAATGAAGGTCAGAGGCCCGCATATTGAAGGCATCGATCAGCATTTTCTGCAGAAACTTAACGACAGGCGCATCTTCAACATCGGTAGCGCCCGTGTCGACATCATCTTCGCTAGCCACTTCCATGCTGGCTTCGTCAAACTCAAAGTCGCCGCCCACCATGCCTTCCATAGCTTCGCTGGCGCTCACACTGGTGGCATCCACCAGCTTGGACAGCTTGTCGTACTCTGCTATGACCCAGTCTGTGCCCATTTGGGTAGAAAACTTGATTTTTTCAGCGCCCACTTGGTCAGAAGGGTCGGCGGTGGCTACGATCAATCGGTTGTTGCGCTTGCTTAAGACGACGACCCGCAGGCTTTGGCACAGCTTGGTGTCTAACAAGCCTTTAGGCAGGCGTTGCACGTCAATCGCATCTAAATCTAGCAAGGGCGCGGCAAAGGCCACCGACATAGTGTGGGCTAAATCAGACGCAGAGACCGTGCCCGAGCCGGTCAGCTCTGCGATAAAGCTGGTGCGACTGGCTTGGGATTTTTTATAGATATCTTCAGCCGTTTTTTGGGCCAGTTTGCCTGCCATGACCAAGGCGCGGCCTAGCCCTGGCAGGGTGCCCGCAGAATTAAAGCTGGTGGGGGTGTCTACAGCGGCCATGCAATGTGTGTCTGGGTGAAGCGGTTAGTTACTAGTGTGCAATAGCTCTGAGCATACAACATGCCAGACCTTAGTCCAACAGAGCTTACCTGTAAACCAATTTCGCTTCGTACTGCCTGCATGTACGAAGCATTGGCCAGGGCCTATGTGTGGCTTTTTTGCCAGTAATGGCCTGCCTTGCCAAGCCTTGAGGCCCTAAAACTACACTCTGCGGTCTAGTAATTGCGCGCCCAGTAGCAATAATGCTTCTTTGTAAGGGGTGTTGGGCAACACGGCCAACGCGTCTATGGCGCGCTGGGCTTCAGTGCCCGCCGCCTGGCGGGCGGCATCCAGGCCGCCACTGCCGCGCACAATCTGCAGCACCCGGTCTAGCTGGCCGATACCACCAGTTTCTATCGCTTGGCGCACTAGCTGTGCATCGCTGGGGTTGGCGCGCCGCATGGCCATGATCAAAGGCAGCGTAGCTTTGCCTTCGCGCAGGTCATCGCCTACGGTTTTCCCCATTTCAGCGGCATCACCGTCATAGTCCAGTACATCATCAATCACCTGAAAAGCTGTTCCCAGAGCTTGGCCATAGGCTGCGCAAGCCTCTTCTATTTCGGGTGAGCTGGCGGCCAGCACCGCAGCCAGCCGGGCACTGGCCTCGAACAGCTTGGCAGTTTTGGAGCGAATCACCCGCAAATAGCCGGCTTCATCGAGCGAAGCATCGTGCATGTTCATCAGCTGCAGCACTTCGCCTTCGGCAATTACGTTGGTGGCCTCAGCCAAAATCTCCATCACCCGCATTTGGCCACTGTCGACCATCATTTGGAAGGCGCGGGAGTATAAAAAATCGCCCACCAAGACACTGGCAGGGTTACCAAAGACCTCATTGGCGGTGGAATGGCCCCGCCGCAGAGCGGAGTCGTCCACCACATCGTCGTGCAAGAGCGTGGCGGTATGGATGAATTCGACCACCGCCGCCAGGTTAAACCGCTGGGGCTGGCGATAACCTAGGGCGCCGCACAGCAGCAGCAGGAGCGCAGGCCGCAAGCGTTTGCCCCCGGCGGAAATAATATAGCGCGCTACCTGCCCCACCAGAGGCACGCCGGAGTCCAGCCGCAGGGCAATCACTTTGTCAACCTCGGCCATATCGTTGGCAACGAGCTGCAGAACAGCGGCGGTGGTACTGGAGGAGGCAGACACAATAAAACAGGTGGGTTAAAATTTAAGGGTTGGGCAGGAATAGGCTTTAATTATAGGAACTGCACGGCATATTTTGCCCTTGCCATGGTGGTAGAAGGCTTAATTTGTCAGTAATCACTCACCATGCTATAATCTAAGACTCTGCAGAAATTGGTCTGCAGACACTCATATAGACATTTACTCTAAGAGGTTCTTATGTACGCGGTCGTAAAAACCGGTGGCAAACAATACAAAGTTGCTGCTGGCCAAAAATTTAAAGTAGAACAGATCGCTGCGGACGTAGGCCAAGAGATTGTGTTGGATCAAATTTTAGCAGTCGGTCACGGCGCTGAACTTTTGATCGGCGCACCTTTGGTTCCCGGCGCAGCTATCAAAGCCACCATCGTGGCACACGGTCGTGGTGACAAGATTCGCATTTTTAAAATGCGCCGTCGCAAGCACTACCAAAAGCGCCAAGGCCATCGCCAAAACTTTACCGAGCTGTTCATCGCGGAAATCGCTGACGGCAAAGGTGGTGTTTTCAAAGCCGAATCAGCGCCAGTGATTGCAGCGCCCCAAGCGTTAGCTGCTGCCCCTAAGGCAAGCAAAGCTGGTAAAGACAACATCGAAATCATCGAAGGCATTGGCCCTAAGATTGCGCAAGTGCTGGCCGACAACGGCATTAGCACTTTTGCAGCCTTGGCCAATGCAAAAGCCGACGACATGACCGCCATGCTCAAAGCATCTGGCGGTAAGTTCAGCTTGGCTAACACAGCGTCGTGGGCTGAACAAGCCGCTTTGCTGCGCGATGGCAAGATGGAAGAGTTCAAAGCGTTAACCGATGCACTCGTCGGCGGCGTTAAGAAATAATTTCAGAAGACATTTTTTGGAGCATTGAAATGGCACAGAAAAAAGGCGGCGGCTCTACGCGAAATGGCCGGGATTCCAACCCAAAAATGTTGGGCGTGAAGGCTTTCGGTGGTGAACTGATCACTGCAGGCGCGATCATCGTGCGCCAGCGCGGAACCAAGTTCCACCCTGGTGTGAACGTGGCAATGGGCAAAGACCACACTTTGTTCGCTTTGGTTGACGGCAACGTGTCGTTTGGCCAAAAAGGTGCGCTGAACAAGCACACCGTGAACGTGACTGCACCTGTAGCTGCTTAAACTGCAGGATTGCGCTGGTCATTGAGACAGTTACGTCTCTATTGAGGAGCCCCGCCCTGCGGGGCTTTTCTGTTTTAAACTCTCACGAAGGTTGCAGGCGATCTGCCATGCCTTTTTGACTGCCCGGTTGCGCGCTGTGCATGTGCAACCCCACTTTCGAGCGAAACCATGAAATTTGTAGACGAAGCCTATATCGACATTGCCGCTGGCGATGGGGGAAACGGCTGCGTCTCGTTTCGCCATGAGAAATACAAAGAATTTGGTGGCCCTAACGGCGGTGACGGTGGCCGTGGCGGCCATGTCTGGGCCGTGGCCGATATTGCGCTCAACACCCTGGTTGACTTTCGCTTCTCGCGCCGCCACGAGGCCAAACGCGGTGAGCACGGCATGGGCAGTGACATGTTTGGTGCCATGGGCGACGACGTGGTGCTGAAAATGCCGGTAGGCACCATCATTACCGACGCTGAAACAGGCGATGTGCTGTTTGAGCTGCTAGAGCCCGGTGAAAAAATCATGATTGCCAAGGGCGGCGACGGCGGCTTTGGCAACTTGCGCTTTAAAAGCGCCATCAACCGCGCGCCACGCCAAAAAACCATGGGCTACCCTGGTGACCGCAGAGAGCTTAAGTTAGAACTCAAAGTGCTGGCCGATGTAGGCCTGCTGGGCATGCCCAACGCAGGCAAATCCACTTTGATTTCGGCGATCTCCAATGCCCGCCCCAAAATTGCCGACTACCCCTTCACCACCTTGCACCCTAATCTGGGTGTTGTGCGGGTGGGCCCTGAGCAGAGCTTTGTGGTGGCCGATGTGCCCGGTTTGATCGAGGGTGCCAGCGAAGGCGCAGGCCTGGGGCACCAGTTCTTGCGCCATTTGCAGCGCACCCGCATTTTGCTGCACATGATTGACTTTGCCCCGTTTGACGATGCGGTAGACCCTGTCAAGCAGGCCAAAGCCATCGTAGGCGAGCTGAAAAAATACGACCCCGAGCTGCATAACAAGCCGCGCTGGTTGGTGCTCAACAAGCTGGACATGGTGCCCAGCGAAGAGCGTGAGGCCAAAGTGAAAGACTTTGTCAAACGTTACCGCACCGCGCTCAAAATTAAAGCGGCTGATTCGCTGCCGGTGTTTCAAATCTCCGCCCTCACGCGTGAAGGCTGTGAGCCGTTGATTCAAGCCATCATGGCGCATGTGCGCAGCATCCAAAAAGCGGCTGCTGCGCCGGAGTACATCGACCCGCGTTTTGTGCAAGTCGAGCCTAGCGCAGCAGAACCAGCGGTAGATGTGACGGACCCACGCTTTGCGCCGCGTGAAGAGTAAGGTGAAATAACAGCCTACCGTTACTATAAATTTAATAGCTACTCGTGCAGCATTTCCTTGGGCGATAGGCCTAAAACATATAAAAACTACTGAAAATGACAAGCCAAGCTACAGACACTTTGCGCAACGCACGCCGTATTGTGGTGAAGGTGGGTTCTAGCCTGGTGACCAACGAAGGGCGCGGTTTGGACGAAGCGGCCATTGGCCAATGGTGCGCGCAGCTGGCTGCACTGGCCGCCGACAAACGTGAGGTCATCATGGTCTCTAGCGGCGCTATTGCTGAAGGCATGAAGCGCCTGGGCTGGGCCACCAGGCCCAAAGAAATCCACCAGCTCCAAGCTGCTGCCGCCGTAGGCCAAATGGGCTTGGTGCATATGTACGAAACCAAGCTGCGTGAGCACGGTTTGCGCAGCGCCCAGGTACTGCTCACCCATGCCGACCTGGCCGACCGCGAGCGCTACCTGAACGCCCGCTCCACCTTGCTGACGCTGCTGCAGCACGGCGTGGTGCCTGTGATTAACGAGAACGACACGGTGGTTAACGACGAGATCAAGTTTGGCGACAACGACACCTTGGGCGCGCTGGTGGCCAACTTAATCGAAGCCGATGCCTACATAATTTTGACCGACCAAAAAGGCCTGTTCACTGCCGATCCGCGCAAAGACCCCACGGCCCAGTTTGTAGCGGTAGCCAAAGCGGGTGACCCGGCGCTAGAGAAAATGGCCGGTGGAGCCGGTTCGTCCATCGGCAAGGGCGGCATGATTACCAAAATACTGGCCGCCAAGCGGGCCGCTGGCTCAGGCGCTAGCACGGTGATAGCGTGGGGGCGTGAGCCCGGCGCACTGGTGCGCCTGACCCAAGGTGAGGCTATTGGCACCTTGCTGGTGGCCCCCACCGCCAAAAACCAAGCCCGCAAGCAGTGGATGGCCGACCATTTGCAGTTAGCGGGCAGCGTGCAGGTAGACGATGGCGCTGCCCAGCGCCTGCGCGAAGGCAAGGCCAGCCTGCTGCCGGTAGGCATGGTCAGCGTGACGGGCGACTTTGCACGCGGCGATGTGATTGCCATCAACGACGCGCTGGGCGCAGAGGTAGCCCGAGGCCTGGCCAACTACGCCAGTGCCGAGGCCAGGCTGATCTGCAAGCGCGCCACCGCCGAGTTTGAAGCGCTGCTAGGCTACACCGGCGAGCCTGAGATGGTGCACAAGAACAACTTGGTGCTGAAAAAGTAAACTGAAAAAGTAAGCAGGCCGTAGCTGTTGCTACCGATTTTCCCGCTTAGCGCCTTTGGCGGGCTGGCGTACGCTTTGCACTATCTCTTGCACAGACTGCGCAGCCACGTTGCCTGTGCAGGCACCTTGGCTGGCCAGCCGCGCTGCGTGGGGTGAGGGCCCGCCGCGCAGGCTTTGCCATTGCGGGTCTGGGGCGGTGCTCCAGCCGCTGCTTTGGTTGAATCGCGCATAGGTTTTCCACTCTCCTGTGGTGCAGCGAATGGCTTCAAACATGGCGTTCATCACGCCACTGGGCGACTGCGCTACCACCACATAGCGCACAATACCGTCTTGGGCAATGGTCATGGTTTGCGGATCAAACCCCCACTGCAGTGGTGAACTGCTGGACACCTCAAACGGCACCAAGCGTTTCACATCAAAAGCAGGGGCGGCGGGAGCGTCTGCCTCTTTCCAGTCGGGGTTGGTCGCTGCAAGCTGGGCACTGGCCAGCGCGCTGCACAGGGCTGCAGCGCAGACCACACTGGCGCGCAACCACAGGCCTGCATTAGCCAGGGCACCTGCAAGGTTTAACACGCTAACTTTAAAAGTGGTTAAGGGGTTACGCAGCTGCATTCAAGGCTCGTGGGTAGTGGTGCTGATGTCACTGCTGTGGTCGTGCACGTGGTCGTCAGGGTTGTGGCTATGGGGGCGGCTGCATACCAGGCTTGCATCAAGCTGCGCTGCTGGTAAAGAGCCCAGATCAGCATACGCATTGCCTGGGTTGGGGTCAAAGCTGGCACCGGGCGGCAGCTCAATGTCACCAAAATGGTGGCGGTGGTCGTCTTCATGTCCATTTATATGGCTGTTGTTGTAGCCACCAAGTTGCGGTGCGCCTACAGGGCCACGGCCTCCCATCGGGCGGCGCTGCTGGTAGCGCGAGTCTGCCCGCGAGCCAAACGGCTCAGCGCGTGGGCTGTCGTCGTTAAAGCCGTAGCTGTCGTGGCGCGGCAAATAGCGCGACAGCTCGGTCAGCGCCATCTCGTACACGCCACGTTTAAACTCCACCACCACGTCCAGCGGCACCCAGTAGTCGTTCCAGCGCCAAGCGTCAAACTCGGGGTGGTCGGTGGCGCGCAGGTTCAGGTCGGTGTCAAAACCCACCAGCTGCAACAAAAACCAAATTTGCTTTTGGCCACGGTAATGGCCCCGCGATTCGCGGCGGATAAACCTGTCGGGCACCTCATAGCGCAACCAGTCTCGCGTGCGCGCCACGATGCGCACGTGGTCAGCTTTAAGGCCCACCTCTTCGTGCAACTCGCGGAACATGGCCTGCTCAGGGTTTTCACCCCGGTCAATGCCACCCTGCGGAAACTGCCAGGAATGGGTGCGGATGCGCTTGCCCCAAAATACCTGGTTTTTCTGGTTGAGCAAGATGATGCCGACATTCGGGCGAAAACCGTCCCGGTCAAGCATAATCAACTCCAATTTTTAAACTTAAGTTCATTATGCACACCGCGTTGCCCAGCGCAACCCTCTGTTGCATTTATTCTGACCCTTCCCCCTTGATATAAGCAAAGCCCAACCCCATGAAAGCCAGCCAGTTTCTCGTCTCCACCCTTAAAGAAGCCCCAGCCGATGCCGAGGTGGCCAGCCACCAGCTAATGACCCGCGCCGGTATGATTAAAAAACTGGGCGCAGGCATCTACACCTACATGCCCATGGGCCTGCGCGTGATCCGCAAGGTCGAGGCCATCGTGCGCGAGGAGATGAACCGCGCAGGCGCGATTGAATGCGCCATGCCCGTCATCCAGCCCGCCGAGCTGTGGCAAGAAACCGGGCGTTTTACCACCAACGGGCCTGAACTGCTGCGCATCCAAGACCGCCACGGCCGCGACTTTATTGTGCAACCCACCAGCGAGGAAGCTGTGACGGACATAGCCCGGCAAGAATTTAAAAGCTACAAACAATTACCAAAAAATCTCTACCAAATTCAAACCAAGTTCCGTGACGAGCGCCGCCCGCGCTTTGGCCTGATGCGCGGACGCGAATTCACCATGAAAGATGCCTACAGTTTTGACCGCGACGAAGCCTCAGCCAAAGCCAGCTATACGGTGATGGCCGACGCGTACCGCAAAATTTTTGACCGCTTTGGCTTGAAGTACCGCGCGGTAGCGGCTGACAGTGGCGCAATAGGCGGTGACGCGAGCGAAGAGTTTCAAGTAATTGCCGCCACCGGCGAAGACGCGATTGTGTTTTGCCCCAACAGCTCGTATGCCGCGAATATGGAAAAAGCCGAGGCCGCAGCCCCCGGCCCACGCGGCGCTGCTGGCAAAGCCATGACCAAAACGGCCACACCCGGCAAAAGCACCTGCGAAGACGTGGCCGCCCTGCTGAACGTGCCGCTGCATACCACCGTCAAGTCGCTGGTTCTGGCCACTGACGCGCTGGACGACAAAGGCGCAGTTACCAAAACCCAGGTATGGCTGCTGCTGGTGCGCGGCGACCATTCGCTCAACGAAACCAAGGCCAATAAGGTGCCGGGTTTGAGTGGTTTCCGTTTTGCAACGCAAAAAGAAATAGAGGAAAATTTTGGTTGCCGACCAGGCTATCTAGGGCCAATTGGCAAACCGCAAGAACTAATCAGTGGTGAACCTAGTTCTAGCGGGCTTCCATTTAATACCAATCCACCTGTCAAACGAGTCAATTTAGTCGTTGATCGTGAAGTTGCGGCAATGAACGATTGGATTTGTGGTGCCAACGATGATGGCTTCCACATGACCGGCGTTAACTGGGGCCGCGACCTGCCCGAGCCAGCTTTGGTGGCAGACATTCGCAACGTACTAGAGGGCGATGCATCGCCCGACGGCAAAGGCCCGCTGCAGATCGAGCGCGGCATCGAAATCGGCCATGTCTTCTACCTAGGCACCAAGTACAGCAAAGCCATGAACGCCACCTTCCTCGATATGGACGGTAAACCTAAGCCCTTCGAGATGGGCTGCTACGGCATTGGCATTACGCGTTTGCCCGCTGCGGCGGTAGAGCAAAACCACGATGCCAAAGGCATCATTTGGCCCGACGCACTGGCACCGTTTACCGTGGTGATCTGCGCTATTGACCCCGGCCGCAGCCCCGAGACCAAAGCCGCAGCAGAGAAGCTTTACGCCGAGCTGATTGCCGCTGGCGTTGACGTGATCTACGACGACCGCGGCGAACGCCCCGGCGCCATGTTTGCCGACTGGGAACTCATCGGCGTGCCGCACCGCGTCACCATTGGCGACCGCGGCCTCAAAGAAGGCACGGTAGAGTACCTGCACCGCCGCGATGCATCCAACGGTGTGGCCGCTACCAAAGTGGCCGCTGCAGATATTTGCGCGCATGTGCTGCTTAAGCTTAAGTAGCAATGCGGGTGTGGACTGCGTCCCAGCGAGAACCGTGGGTAGATGCACTGCGTGCTTTGGCTGTTTTAGGGGTTTTTGTAGTTAATGCCATGGGCTACCCTGTTGCGCCCAATTACCCTGTGTACGCCGGGGCTCCCAACCCTGCTGATTCGACCATCGCGCAGCTAACCCATGCTTTTTTAATCGCATTTGTGCAGGGCAAGGCTTGGCCTTTGCTTTGCTTTTTGTTTGGCTACAGCCTGTGCGCTGTCGCATTGCAGTCGCGTGCCAAAGGCTGGGCTGTGCGCCAGGTTTTGCGCACGCGCTACCGCAAGCTGCTGTTGGTTGGCATGGTGCACGGCGTGCTGGTGTATTTTGGCGATGTTCTGACCGCCTATGCCGTGTGCGGGCTCATCTGCGGCCGTTGGGCTCTGGTGCGGCCCGCAAGGCTGCTTAAAATTTGGCAAAGATTCACGGTGCTGTTTATCTGCCTGGCTGTGTTGTATGTGGCGTTGGGAGTTGTTTTGTTTTTAAGCCCATCTACAGGCGATGCTTTAGAAAAATCGGGCCAGGCTGCGGTTAGGTTATTCACGGCCCCTGATGTACCAACCCTTTGGTTACTGAACGCCAGTACCTATCTTTCGCATTCTGTAGATGCCTTGTTTTTTCTGCCTGTTTTGCTGTGGTTGACGGTGGCTGGCATGCTGGCACGGCGATTTAGCTTGTTAAGCACACGGCGCTATGCCCAATTATTTTGGTCAAAGCACATACACCCTTGGCAGCTGTATGGCGCGCTGGTATTGAACATGGCCATCGCCGTAGCCGTAACCCAACTGCAAAGCCTTGGAAGCTTGTATGAAATGAAGCTGCAAGGCATTTCGACATGGGCTAGCTTTGCCGGCATATGGCTTGCGGTTGCACTTGTTGCTACAGGTATGCGGCGCTGGCATACACTGTGCGCATTGCCACGGTGGGCTGTTTGGCTGGCACCAGCGGGCCAGCACACCCTGCTGATGTATTTATCGCTGTCTGTTATTCTTATGCTTACAAATGGGGCCTATTTAGGCTTGGCGGGTCACACCGCGTTGCGCTTGGGTGTGGTGGTTGTGGCTTGGGTGGCCGCTATATTTATAGCGCGGTACGCTACTGCGCGCGGCATGCGCGACCCTATTGCGCGCTGGCTGTCTGCTGGTGCAGGGCCAAAAACACTATGAAACTACAACCGATACCGCCATCAACCCCTTTGGGTTTAGCAATGAACAGTACTAGACGAACATTTATCTCCGCCTCTACCTTGGGTGGCCTGGCCTTGGCACTGCGGCCTGAGGTATCGCACGCTGGTGGCCAGCTGGAAGAACCAATGGTTGACTCTGTACGCTCTGCGCTCAGCTCGGCGGTCAACAACAGTGCACCGCCAATTCCTGAATTTAACGATACCGAAAGTCGGCTGAAATACATAGCCTGGCGTACGGCCATGAGCGACCGCTTGGCGAAGAAAAAAACCGACTTTCAAACCCGCCAAGAGTTCTTGCAAACTGTCTGGTACGAGAGCAAACGTGCAGGCATTGACACCACCATGGTGATGGGCTTGATTACCGTAGAAAGCAATTTTAGAAAATACGCTGTCAGCCGTGTAGGCGCGCGGGGCTACATGCAAATCATGCCGTTTTGGGTGCGTGTGATTGGCGACGGCGATGCCAGCAAGCTGTTCCACATGCAAACCAATATCCGCTTTGGCTGCGTGATCTTGCGCCATTATTTAGAGCGCGAACGCGGTGACACTTTCTTGGCCCTGGGCCGCTACAACGGTAGCCGCGGTAAGGCCGAATACCCTAATGCGGTGAATGCGGCGAAGCGGCAGTGGGAGTGGCAAGGTTAATCAGTTGCTATTAATTATGTAGTTGTCTGAGCAGTAAATGCTTGGACTACTGGCGTATTTCGTTAGTAAATGGCTCGTTTTCGCGCTTCTCTTCGGTTCTGGCTTTTTTTCGCTGTTCTGGGACGCGACCTGCTGCGCCGTAGGGCTATCGCCACCCAGAGCTACTGGCCTTCGGCGTGCATCTGCAGTGCTCGTCGCGGGGGAAATTTAGAAACTCGCGCAAGCGCTCAGACAGCCTAAATTTCTGATCCCCGCGCCTGCGCGCTTCGAGCCAGTATCTCGATAGGTGGCGATAGCCCTACGGCGCAGCATGTCGCTTGTAGTGGGGCTGAGTGCTAAGCGCGAAGGCTTTATGGTTTGAACCGCCTTGACGTATCCGGCGTATGTTCCCTAAATATATTTCAAACTAGAATTAGTTCAGCGCCGATTCAGTTCAGCTGAGGCGAGTAAGGGTGAGTCATACTTACGGGGATTTTGAATGATGCGCTCTAAAGCTTCACGTTTGTAATACGGATAAAGTTGCTTATTCCAGCGCTCTGTTAATTCGATTGGATTCCGGGTTGCTTCCGCAATATTACGAATTCTCTGCGTTGATAAAGGGTGTTTTCCGCCTTGTTCAATAATCTGTTTGGCTTCTATCCATGGTTGTCCATTTGAGAAGAATTCTGCGAATTCACGCACAAGTACCTCACCGTTTCCAGCACGAATCAACAATTGCACGGCAAACTCGTCGACAGTTTCTTCATTGGAGGCGTTCGGTAATTTCCAAAGATTAAGCGCTGAATGTCCTACTTCGTGAAAAAAGATGCCGAAAAATGCACCTTGCTTATTGAAAGTCTTGGCCATCATTTCAGTGCATAACGTAATATTTCCATTTTTAACTGCAGACATTGCATTAACTGCGCCACAAGGTTGTACGCTAACATCAAAATCTGGAATGTCATAGTCGCTTAATGCTTGCTGCATTAAAAGCTTGATTCTTCCTTGAATTGCGTTACGCTGATCGCCAGATAATTGTCGAATTATTTGAATTTGAGCCGTAACCAGTTTGGTGACTACTATTGAATACCTGTTGTCAATTACAAGAAAGTATTCACCTGAGTTAGATGTTAGGCCGTCTATTTGGTACGGCGCTGAGCGTTTGGAGAATCCAATTCCATTGAAACGCTGCGCATTTCTAAATGCATTCAAATTCTCACGGTCAACTGTAAATGCTGATACATCAGGATATACACGGTTGTCACTCGTAATTTGAATTGCATATCGAGTTCCTGCCTCGAGCATTCCAAGGGGTATGATTTCAACCGAACCTGAGCCAACCCTGCGTTGGGCAGTTGAATCTACAGTTCCGTAAGAGCTACTGACCGACACATTGCCAGCTGCAGCTAGAAATAAAAATCCGCAATTTAATAACGTCGCAACCAAAAAAATAGCTAAAAATTTATATAAGAAATACATACTGTGCCTTAGAGATGTTTAATCTTGTAATTATTTTGCCATTAAAAGTTACGATTTATGAGGTTAAAATTTAGTATGGAGCTGCACTATGGCATTTAAATGTATTGGGGGACTTACATGTAAAAAGCCCGGTAAACCGAGCTTTTGAGTCATCGCTAAAGACCAACAGCCTAAGCAGTCAGTACCTTTTGCAATTCACCATTCTCGTACATCTCCATCATGATGTCCGAGCCGCCCACAAACTCGCCTTTAACGTACAGCTGGGGAATGGTGGGCCAGTTGCTGAACTCTTTGATGCCTTGGCGCACTTCGGCATCGTCCAGTACGTTGACGGTTTGAATGCCTTTGGTGTCCACACCACAGGCTTTAAGGATTTGGATGGCGCGGCCAGAAAAACCGCACATGGGGAAACTGGCGCTGCCTTTCATAAACAGCACAACATCGTTGGATTGAACCAGTTCGCCGATACGGGTTTGGGTGTCGCTCATGGGTTTGCTTTCTGCTATGGGGTATAAATAAAGGCTACGTTGTCAAAACGTCCAATGCGTGATTATCTCAGTGTCTGGCCAGTTTTGCTGGGCTAGGCTACGGCAATCAGCCCGCTGGCCATTGGCCGCCGCTGCAGCGGTCTACGCCTGCCAGGTCTTTGCGGCTGGAAATCTGTGTAAACCCGGCGCTGGCCAGCAGGGCGCGCACGGCTTGGGCTTGGTGGTAGCCGTGCTCTAGCAGCAGCCAGCCACCCGCCTGCAAATACTGCGGGGCTTGGGCAATGATGTGGCCTATAGCGTCTAAACCCTCAGCGCCCGAGGCCAGCGCCTGCAGGGGCTCGTGTGTAAGGGCGGCCAGGTGCGGGTCGGCAGCGGCTATGTAGGGCGGGTTAGACACAATCAGGCCAAACTGCTGGCCCTTGACGGCTTCAAACCAACTGCCTTGGTAAAACTGCACCGGTAGCTTGTGGGCTGCCGCGTTGGCTTGGGCCACGGCCAGAGCATCGGCACTGGCATCGGTGGCGTGCACTAGCGCTTTAGGGCGCTTTAACTGTAGGGCCAGCGCAATCGCACCGCTGCCGGTGCCCAGGTCTAGTACGCGCTGGCTGGGGGCTGGCAACGAGGCTGACACCGAAGCTGGGGGCAGCAGCTCCAGCGCCCAGTCGACCAAAGCCTCTGTATCGGCGCGCGGGTCTAGCACGCGCTTGTCGATGGCCAGCTTAAGGCCATAAAACTCTTTGTGCCCTACGATGTAAGCCACCGGCTCGCCCGCGCGGCGGCGGGCGCACAGGGCGCTGTAGGCATCGGCTTGCAGGGTGCCCAGCGGGTTGTTATCGTTGGCCACCAGCCAGGCCATGTCGGTGGTGGGCTTGCCAAGGGTGTGCAGCAGCAGCATGCGCGCGTCTACCTTGGCCATGCCGTGCTTTTGCGCACGCAGCAAGGCCACCTGTACCGTGCCCAGTGGCTCATTCGACTTGGCCGTGGTGGCCTGCACCACAGGCACGGGCCGGGGCGCTTTGGCAAACGGCTTGGGCGCGTTTTTGTTGACGCTGGCGTAGCCTGCGCGCGGCTTGGGGCCTTTGGCGATAGAGCGTGCCATTATGCTGCGCTGCTTTCTAATACGTGGTGGTGAAAGCTCATGCTCGGCCACCCACTTCCAGCTCGGCCACTTGCTCAGCCTCGCGGGCGTGCAGCAGGGCGGTTACGGTCTCTTGCATATCGCCCTCCATGATGAACAGCAGCTTGTACAAAGTCAGGTTTATGCGGTGGTCGGTCATACGGCCTTGGGGAAAGTTATAGGTTCTAATTCGGTCGCTTCTATCACCACTTCCGATCAGGCCTTTGCGCAGCGCTGCGTCTTTGGCGGCTTGCTCTGAGCGGTCTTTTTCAATGATACGCGCGGTCAGCACTTTCAGGGCCGAGGCTTTGTTGCTGTGCTGGCTGCGGCCGTCTTGGCATTCGGCCACGATGCCCGTGGGCAGGTGGGTAATGCGCACGGCAGAGTCGGTTTTGTTGATGTGCTGGCCGCCTGCACCGCTGGCGCGGTAGGTGTCAATGCGCAAATCGGCCGGGTTAATTTTGATGGCTACGGCCTCGTCTGGCTCGGCCAGCACCGCCACCGTGCAGGCGCTGGTGTGAATGCGCCCCTGCGTCTCGGTGGTGGGCACGCGCTGCACGCGGTGGCCACCGCTCTCAAAGCGCATTTGGCCGTACACCCCCACGCCGGCATCTAGCGCACCGCCTTCCAGCTTAAACACCACCTCTTTGTAACCGCCCAGCTCGCTGGGCGACTCGCTCATGATCTCGGTGCGCCAGCCCTTCTTTTCTGCAAAGCGGGTGTACATACGGAACAAGTCCGCCGCAAACAGCGCTGACTCGTCGCCGCCCGTGCCTGCGCGCACTTCAATAAAACAGTTGCGTGCATCGTCAGGGTCTTTGGGCAGCATCAGGCGCTGCAGCTCGCCCTCTAGCTGGGCCAGCTCGGCCTCGCCCGTGGCAATTTCTTCCTGGGCCATCTCTGCCATGTCAGGGTCGGCCAGCATCTCCCGCGCACCCGCAATGTCTTGTTCTACCTGCTGGTAGCGCTTAAGCCGGCCCGCCACGGGCGTAACTTCGGCGTGCTCTTTGGACAAGTCCCGAAAAGCCTTCATGTCCGCCATGATGTCTTGGCTGGCCAGCAGGCTTTCCAGGTTTTCCAGGCGCTCGGCGTATTTTTCAGATTGGGTGCGGAGAAAGGGTTTCATAAATAGTCAAGCAAAGCAAAGCAAAAGGTTAAAAGGTTCATAGTTGCTATGATTAGCGTAGCTATTTGTGCAGCATTTCCTTGGGCGATAGACCGTTTTTTCTTTGAAATAGTGTTAAGAGGCGGTAGGCCATGGTCTGCTGCCTAGTTCTGCGTGCTTTGCGCAGCCAGCCACTCTTTGGGTGAATAAATAGTCAGGCCGCTGCGGCGAAAATCTTTGTTGTTGCGTGTAATTACCGCGTTGAGGCCGCAGTTGATAGCCGCGTGGCACAACACCGCATCCTCAAAATCATCTATCTGACTGGCCATTGCGTCGGTAATTACTGCGCGGGTTACGGGCGCTACATCACATAAGTCTAGCAGCACAGACAGCAGCTTGCGCGCTGCCTTGGCACCTAGCGACTTAGCCGCCAAATAGTCGATTGTGGTGACCGTGGTAGCGCAAACAAAAGCGGTCAAGTCCCCTTTTTCTACACGCCGCAAAATTTGCCGCGCATCGTCCACAAACAGCTCTCTTTGCAGCAGTGCATCCAAAATCACATTGGTATCTAGCAATACGGCTGGCCGCATGGGAGGCACATTATTGCTCCGGCCCTGTGAAGTATTAAGCCGCATAACGAACCCGCTTGTCCTGGAAGTAGGCCATTACGCGCTCAGGCGATTGCTCCAGCATCGTC
>JAYWGO010000172.1:0-3944 GCA_043778205.1 Polaromonas sp.
TGCCGCCAAGCTCAAGTCATGCTGCCAAAACAGCACATACAACCAAGCGACAGAAGCCAAAGAGCGCAAAGAAGCTGCGGTGTGCGTGAAGCTGGTCAATAGCAATAAAGCTGCCAAGGGCTGATTTTTCTGCACCGCACCATAGGCTATAAGTTGGCATTTTGCGGGGCTTGCACTACCATAGGTACTGATTTTTCTTTTTTTACACCACACCACCCAAGTGAAAATACTACTTGCTGATGACCATCCGCTGGTGAGGCAAGGGCTCAAACTCTTGATCACCCAGTTTGGTTATAGCCCTGAGTTTATTGAGGCGCATGACTACGCCAGTCTGCTAGCCCAGCTGAAAGCCCACCCTGGCTTGGCGTTGGCGGTGGTCGACTTGCACATGCCAGGGGCCAAAGAGCTGGCGGGCTTAGACACTGTGGTTAAAGCGCACCCGGCCATACCTTTGGTGGTGGTGTCGGCTTTTTCGTCGCCCGACGTGGTGCGCAAAACTTTGCAGCGTGCCTCGGTGTATGCCTTTGTGCCTAAAAACGGCAGCCCCGTTTGCATGCAGGTGGCCGTGCAGGCCGCCTTGGCGCGCGATAAAGTAGGCGAGGTGAGCGATGCTGTGGCCCTGCCGGTGAGCCCAGATGTGCTGGCCCCGCGCCTGCAGGCGGTGCGCGACCTGCTGCGTGAAGGCAAGAGCAATAAAGCCATTGCCTACGAGCTGGGTTTAAGCGAGGGCACCATTAAAAACTACATGAGCGAGATATTCAAGTCGCTCAAAGTAACTAACCGCACCCAGGCGGCGCGGTTTGATGCCTAGCGTGCAGGTGAGCGGCACTACCAGCCCAGGCAAGCGTTCGGGCGCGCTCTACAGCCCACAAGACCTGGCCACGCACTGGGCGGTGTGGCTGGTGTTCAAGGCGGGGCAAATTTTAATTGCGGGGTTTTTTGTGGTGGCCCAGCCGCTGTGGATGCCGCTGACCTGGCTGGGCGCAGTGTGGCTGTGTGAGATAGTGCATTTTGGGGCGCTTATACGCTCTAAAAAGTCACATGCCTCCCAAGAACAGCTTGCCAGCATAGAGCAGGTGGCTTTTTACACCAGCTTTACCGCACTGGGCTCGGCGGCGTACTTTTTGTATGTGCCGGGCAATTTGGCCATGCAGGGGGTGCTGGCGGTGTGCCTGGTAACCATTGGCGCGCTGAGCGTGATGCGTTTTGCCGGCAATAACCTGCGTGGTTCGCTGGGGGCGGCGCTGGTGATTGCGCCGGGTTCTGTGCGCTTGCTGCTTGAAGGCCAGTGGGTGCAAATGCTGATGGGCGTGGGCGGCTTTATGGTGGTGCTGGCCCTGGCCATGCTGGGCAAAAAACAAGAATCTGCCTTGGTAGAGCAGGCCATGCTGCGGCGCAGCGCCGAAGACGCGGTAGACGCGGTGGCTACGGTGGGCCTGGCCAAAGCCCGTTTTTTTGCCGCTGTCAGCCACGACCTGCGCCAGCCTGTACACGCGATTGGCCTGTACCTGGCCCCCTTGCTGGCCAGCGAGAAAGAGGGCCGCACCCTGCAAGCGGTAGAGGGCATTTACCAGTCGTGGCAGGCGCTGGACGACTTGCTCTCCCAGGTGCTAGACCTCACCCGCATGGACGCAGGCAACCTGCAAGCCGAGCTGGCCACCGTAGACCTTGCGCCCTTGGTGCGCGGCCTGATGGTGCAGCACAGTGCCACGGCTGAGAAAAAAGGCATTCGCATGGTGGCCATGGTGCCGCCCGAGCGCTATGTGCTGGCCGACCAGCTGATGCTGAAAAGGGTGCTGTCTAATTTAATTGACAACGCGGTCAAGTTTTCGCCCGAAGATGCGCGGATTGTGGTGGCTGCGCGGCCCGCAGGGGCGTACTGGCGCATACAGGTGCGCGACGCTGGGCCTGGCATTGCACTGGCCGAGCAGGCCAAGGTGTTTGAAGAGTTTGTGCAGCTAAATAACCCCGAGCGCGACCGCGCCTTGGGCATGGGCCTGGGCTTGGCCATTGCCCACCGGTTTGTAGACATGATGAACGGGCAGCTGTCCGTGCGCTCTGCGCCGGGCGCGGGCACCTGCATGTCGGTGGTGTTGCCCAAAGTAGCGCCGCAGGCAGGCAGCTTTACCCGCAGTGGCACCTACCAGCTTAGCCAGCTGCAGCACGCCCCGCCTGCCCAGCCGCTGCAGGTGCCCAAGAGTTTGCGCAAGCTGCTGGTAAGCACCGGGAGGGCGCTACTGTTAGTGGAAGACGACATGCTGGTGGCCCAAGCCATCATTCAGCTAATGCAAGATGTAGATGTGCCAGTAGTGCATGCAGTGCACGCGATGGAGGCCACCCGCCTGGTGCCTGGTGCCTGCCTGGCAGCCTGCGACGTGCGTTTGCCAGGCAGCATGAGCGGACTGGAATTGGCCATAGGCCTCAAGCACATGGGCGTGGGTGCTTTGCTAATGACCGGGGAGACCAGTGCCGATATCCACGACACAGCAACCCGCAGCGGCCTGCTGGTGCTGGTTAAACCAGTCAAACCGCAGGCTTTGTTAGATGCGCTGGGGTATTTGGCTGAGCAAGCGCATTAGGGCGCTTGCGCTGGGCTGCCTTCAAACGATAGGTGCCCAGAGCGCGCATTTGCCGGGCGCTTACTTAGGGGCAGACTCGGCAGCCAAAAGCGACTTCACGGCCAGTGCTACGCGTTCCCCGATGATGAGTTGCGAAGCCGAGTCATAGTGGTAGAACCCGCTCAAGTCGGATGTAGTGACAAGTCGCGCATATTTGTCTTCTTTGACTACCTTAGTTTGTGCGTCTGCGACCGCTATACCAATTGCTACATTATTAACTCGGAACCCCTGCCCCCATTTTCCAATTTGAACAATTACCACCGGCAGCGTTGGCGAGCCTACATCCTTGCGCACGTCTGCAATAAGGTTCTTAAGGTTTTTTTCGTAGTCTGCACCTTCAGCGACTTGGGCGTCATTTTCGCCTTGGAACCAGACAAACGCAGACCATTTACAGGTTTTATTAGTGCAAGAAGGATTCACACTGGCTGGATTTGCTTTTAGCGATTGGATACGCGTGCGCAGCTTCGCATACAAATCTCTAGCGCTCGGTGTACCGCCTGCGGACGGACTGCGCCAGTCAGCGTATAGAGTTGTACCACCGTAGGCAACCTTTATGAGGGAAGTAGATGAGTACCCGGCTTTGCTTAAAGCCTGACCAAAAACTACCTCGGGGCCAATGCCGCCGCAACGCTTCTTGTCATCAGCGGGGATGGCAGTCAGTCCTGTAAGTGTAGATTCGTTCCAAGCGCACATTACATTGGGTATGATTTTAGTCAAATCGTTACCCACCAGCCCTGCTGCGTTGAGCCGAATCAGTTCGGACGCTTCTAGGTCAGCCATTTCGGACGAGTATCCATAACTTGGATAGGCTCTACCGTCACTGCCTACGTGCCAGTAGCGAATACGCTCTTTCAGCCGCGCTTGCATGCTTGTGCTCGGGGGGGTTGCCAACTCGGCTAGCAGTTGGTTAAACAATGGCCCATCGACGTTGCCTTCCATGTTCGACTGTCCCGCCAGTAAAAACATGGGCAGCTCTTGGGTAAGCACTGCTTCGGTACTTGTGACTGAACCGGCACTGTTGGTGACCACAGCCGAGTACTTGGCATTATGGTCAACTGCCAGCGCAGAGGTAATTGCAAGCGTTGCCGACGTGGCACCGGCCACCGGCACGCCGTTGCGCCGCCACTGGTAGCTCAGCGGTGCACCGCCCGTGGCTGTGACGCTAAACGAGGCGGGCTGCAGTTCAGTAACTGTGATGTTCGCGGGTTGCACTGCGATAGCCGGTGCCGTGATCACAGGCACAGGCACAGGCACAGGCACAGGCACAGGCACAGGCACAGGCACAGGCACAGGCACAGGCACAGGCACAGGCACAGGCACAGGCAC
>JAYWGO010000173.1:0-3940 GCA_043778205.1 Polaromonas sp.
CTAAACCAAGCCGAGTACAACCAACTAAGCTACGGCAGCCTAAGCTTAGGCGGCAGCGTCACTGTGCAAGTGGCCAGCAACAGCAACCAGCGCGGCAACGCCGCAGCCAGCACCGGGCCCCAAGAAGCCGTCACCACCGGCAGCGCCAATCCCAGCAGCAACGAACAAACCCTCACCCAACTGGCCCAGCAGCCCGGCATGGCCTGGGTAGGCGACGTAGTGCGCCAACAGCAGCAAGCGGCCCTGACTCAATATTGGATCGGCAGGGTGGTTCAATATTCAATCCGCGCTGACACATGTGTAGGGGGCTATTCCAGCGCTTTATCGGTATAATTCAGTTGCAATTAATACGATTATTAACATATTTACCGGCTACTCAAATGAAAACTGAACAATTGTTGCGGACTGTTGTCACCGCTGTGCTGTCTACAGCCTTGGTTGCCTGCGGCGGCGGCGGCGGCGGCGGCAGTGAAACAGCTGTGGCGCAAACAACTCCTGCAGCTGGTACTGTTACTACTGCAGCGCAATGCTACACATTAACCAATGGGAATGCTTTACAAAACACAGTTACAACTGAACCAGTGCGGTACCAAGTTTCCCAAGCAGACACTACCTTTAAATACTACAGTCAAACAACTGAAAATATCGTAATCAAGTCCGCAACATTTAACAATGTAGCTGCTCAAGGGCGCACCTTCATAGGCACCTACACATCCGCCGCCCCCAACGCTGTGATTTACCCCACAGACACTTTCACGTCTTACACCAACACCAGGGACGATAAGCTGTTTAACATTATCGGCTCGCGCTCCGTATCTTTGGCAGGCACCGTCACAGATACAGTTTACGCAAACAATACACGCAACCCTAACTTGGCAGTTGGCAACACCGATAACTACACTTACACCTACTCCGTATCGCCATCTACGGTTAGCTACACTGCCACAAGCTCCGTTACTTTGCTGGCCATCGAAGACCTGGTGACACCAGCAGGCACTTTTAAGGGTGCTTGCAAATTTACGTTCGGCTCGCCAACCGCCACTGCGCCTTCCAATATTTTATGGTATGCCCCTGGCTGGGGACTGGTTAAAAGGGTTTCAGTTTTTAACGTGCTGGATGGTCGAATTCCTGCAACAAGAACAGAAACGCGCATGACCACGGCGATACTGAACGGTACGCTCTAGCTTAGTGCAACTTAAAAAAACCTGCCACTTCAAACCGGCAGGCTTTTTTACGCCTATTTGCAGGCTAAACGCCCACTTTGCCCAGCAGCAAATACTCCATCAGCGCTTTTTGCACGTGCATGCGGTTCTCAGCTTCGTCCCACACTGCTGACTGGGGGCCGTCTATGACTTCGGCGGAGACTTCTTCCCCCCGGTGGGCGGGCAGGCAGTGCATGAACAGGGCATCGCTTTGGGCAGCTTGCATCATGGTGCTGCTAACGCACCAGTTGGCAAAGGCTATTTTGCGGGCTTCGTTTTCGGCCTCAAAGCCCATGCTGGTCCATACGTCGGTGGTGACCATGTGCGCGCCTTGGCAAGCGGCCAGCGGGTCGCTATAAAACTGGTAGCTGCTTGTGCATAATATGCTTGGGCTGATGCCTGATTTGGCTAACAGTGCAGGGTCAATCTCATAGCCACTGGGGGTGCTGACGTTGACTTTAAAACCAAGCAGGGTGGCGGCTTGCAGCCAGGTGTTGGCCATGTTGTTACCGTCGCCTACCCAGGCCACTGTTTTGCCTTTGATCGGGCCGCGCTGCTCTTCAAAAGTAAAAATATCCGCCATGATTTGGCAGGGGTGAAACTCGTTGGTCAACCCGTTGATGACGGGCACGCGGCTGCATGATGCAAAGGCTTCCAGCTTGGTTTGCTCAAAAGTGCGAATCATCACCAAATCGACCATACGGCTGATGACTTTGGCGCTGTCTTCAATCGGCTCGCTGCGGCCCAGCTGGCTGCCCTCGGTGGTGAGGTGCACCACACTGCCGCCCAGCTGGTACATGCCTGCTTCAAAGCTGACACGGGTGCGGGTAGAGGCTTTCTCAAAAATCATGGCCAGCGTGCGGTCGGCCAGCGGATGGTATTTTTCGTAGGCCTTGAACTTGCGTTTGATCTCCGTGGCTCTTGCAAATACATGTTGGTATTCGTCGGCTGTGAGGTCGTTGAACTGGAGGTAGTGTTTCATGTTCTGTTGCCGTTGTTAGGCTTAGGTTTTAATACCGGATTTCCGAAAAGCCCGACGCAGAGGACGCAAAGGTTACGCAGAGGACGCAAAAGGAATACCAAAGAAAAAAGGAAAATTTAGATGCACATACAAACCGTATTCTTAACATTTCTCTTAATATGGTATTTTTTCTGTCTTCTTTTGCGTTCTTCGCGTAATCTTTGCGTCCTTTGCGTCCTCTGCGTCCGGCTGTTCTGACTCATGCTTCCAACAATATAGCCTTAATCAAAGGTACCAATATCCCCACCATTTCGTCCGCCTCAGCGGGGGTCAAAATCAGAGGAGGCACTAGGCGCACCACGCTGTCGGCCGTTACGCTGATGAGCAGTCCGGCATCGGCACTGCGGCCTACCAAAGCGCCGCAGGGTCTGGCCAAGTCGATACCCAGCATCAGCCCCATACCGCGTACTTCACGGATACCTGCAACCCCTGCCAGTTCGCGGATGAAAGCTGCTTTCAGGTAGCCGCCAACCAAGAAGGCGTTGTCTAGCAAATTGTCTTCTTCCATGATGCGGATAGTTTCTAGCCCCGCGCGCATGGCCAGCGGGTTGCCGCCAAAGGTGGTGCCGTGGTTGCCAGGGGCAAAAATGTGGGCAGCTTTGGGGCCCGCCACTACCGCGCCTATAGGCACACCCGAGCCAAGGCCCTTGGCCAGTGGCATCACATCCGGCTTGATGCCTGCCCACTGGTGGGCAAACCACTTGCCGGTGCGGCCCATGCCGCATTGCACTTCGTCAATCATCAGCAGCCAGTCGCGCTCGTCACACAGTGCGCGTACGTCTTTTAAATAGTCCATGTGAAACGGGTTGACGCCACCTTCGCCCTGAATGGCTTCAAAAAACACGGCGACCACATTGCTATTGCCTTCGGTGGCTTTTTTTAGCGCTTCGATGTTGTTAACAGGCACGCGCACAAAGCCTTCTACCAGCGGGCCAAACCCGGCTTGAATTTTGATGTTGCCCGTAGCGCTTAAGGTGGCAATGCTGCGCCCATGAAAGGCTTTCTCGTACACCACTATTTCGGGGCGCTCAATGCCTTTGTCGTGGCCGAATTTACGGGCTAATTTAAGCGCCGCTTCGTTAGCTTCCAAGCCTGTAGAGCAGAAAAATACATTGGTCAATCCGCTGGCCTCTACCAACTTGGCCGCCAATGCCTCTGCATTAGGCGTGTAGTAGTAGTTGCTGGTGTGGATCAGCTTGGTAAGCTGGTCTTGCAGTGCCGGCACCAGCTTGGGGTGGTTGTGCCCCAGCGTGTTGACCGCAATACCGCCCAAACCGTCCAGGTAGGACTTGCCATTCACGTCCCATACCCGGCAGCCCTGGCCGTGCGTTAGCGCTATGGGCACGCGGCCATAGGTGTTCATTACATGGGGTTGGGTGGTGGCGGCGGCAGCAGACATGGTAAAAATCCCAGGGAATGAACGACAAATAGTAATGGCGGCTGCACCTCGCAAGGGCCGCGCGCCACAGTGAACATTGATGTGAACACAGTAGTGTCCCAACGTTTTTCAGAGGAGAGAGAGCTGTTTAGGCTCCAAATTCCGATTGAAATTAGCTGGGGTCGCTGTAAGTAGTTGATTTATAGGGAAAGTTTCAAACATGGTCAAACTTAAGATTTGTCCTGATTAGCTACCTGCCTCAGACATGCGCAGAGCACGCAAGGTATGGGGTTTAGTAGTCACTGCGGCACGAAGCAGTCGCGGCACCATGGCAGCCAA
>JAYWGO010000174.1:0-10750 GCA_043778205.1 Polaromonas sp.
TTCTACAATCTTCCCATACGTCACTGGCTTGGTCATCACTGCCTGCTGGAGTAATCGATAGAACAGCAACCCCCGTGAGCGTGAAGTTCTGCGGTTGAATCGAAAGACGAATTCGTCCAAATAATGGTCCAGTTGCGGCGGCTGAACTGCGCTGTGGTGCGTGCCCATCATCCAGCGTTGAAGCAGCGCTGCCACTCTATGCGCGCCCGGCATGGACTCATGTGCAGGCGTTTTTGATCCCAGATGTACCGTCACACGGTGTTCATAGCCAGACTCTTGCACGTTCCTGTAAGCCGGTGAGCCATCGCTGCGAATAATCGCCCCCGCAAGCACCGTCTCTTTAACGAACGGCATCAAGTGCGCTTCGTCGCCAGCTTCAATTTGCTGGATGCGGATTCTGCCAAACCCCTTGGGCTTGAGTATTTCCACCGCAATAGCCACCAGCACCTTGCGCGTGTTGCTCTTGCGTCCCACTGCAGAGATGGGGTTTTGCCGATCTGTGAGTGCCAAATAGGTCTCCTCAATCTCTACCTCGCCGCACAGTAAGTCCCGCTCTGGTCGCACCATGGCACGGCGTAATCGGTGCAGCATCGTCCAGGCCGTCTCATAACTTCCCAGCCCCAGCACACGTTGCAATCCTAAGGCGCTCACGCCGTGCTTTTGGTTGGTAATGTACCAAATGGCGGCAAACCAGACCCGCAATTCGGTACGCGTCTTGTCAAAAATCGTCCCAGCCGTGACGCTGGCTTGGTGTCTGCACGACGGACAGATGAGCCTACCGCGGCTGACTCTTTGGGCTTGGCTGGCTAGACCGCACTTGGGGCACACTAGGCCGTCGCGCCAACGCAATTTTTCCAGGTATTCTTGACAAGCCAGCTCGGAATGGAACCAGTTAAGAAACTGAACCCAAGTCGTGGGGTAGTCTGTTCCACCAGCGGGGGTTGAATTGGATGCAGCCATCTGGCTATTTTGCCACTTGTGGAGCTAAAGGGATACCCCATATTTACATACAGCGTTGTACCCGCACGTTTTTACCTAGTATTTGCTCATTAAGGCGCGCAACTCTGAGTGTCAAAGCAGGCTGTCGGAGCCGCCCCACGCTGAACCTGACCCGGGGCTACTTAGGCTGGCGGGCTTGAATACTTTTATAGGCCTGCGCAAGGGTGTCAGCCCCAGGCGCGGCCCGCTGCATAACGGCAGCAAACCCTGCCAACAGCGCCATCACCAGCAAAGCAATCCACCAGGTTCTGCGCAGCAGCGCTTGCGCCCAGTAGCCCAGCATGGACTGCCTGCCGATGCCGCGCACCACTGTGCCTGCAAACGCCACCTCAAATGCGACTTCCAATAGCAAGGCGTAGCCGCCCACCAGCCAAAATAAGCCACTGAGCACAAAGGCCAAAGCTGCCGCCGCCAGCACCCACATGCAGCCCTCGCCTCCTACGTCCAGGCCTGATCCGTCCCAGCCACTGCCCGACTTAGCCTGCCCAGGGTCGCATTTGGCATAGTCACACCACACGCGCACCCAGCCAAAAAAACTGCCGTAGGCCACGGCAAAGGCCACCGTGTAGCGCAGAGGCAGGCTGTGCATGCCGCCCGCAAGCAGCGCTGCACTGGCCGCCCAAGCGCACAGCCAGGTAGCGGTAAAAATCAGCGCCACGGCGGTCACAGGCGGTGCCATGTCCAACCTGCGCGATACGAACAGGTGGCGCTCATTGCGCTCAGTGCGCTCGTTCCATGCGGTCATGGGGTAATGATGCCATAAAGCGCCCGCCTCGGGCCCTGTTGCAAGGCCGCACAGCGCATCAAAATACTATAAATTTAGGAGCTACCCGTGCAGCATTTCCTTGGGCCATAGGGCTAAAATCTATATTTTTTACTTGCACTCTGCCATGAACCACTTTAAACACGCCTTGCAAAATAACCAACCGCAAATTGGCCTGTGGCTGATGCTGGCCAACCCGTATGCCACAGAAATATGCGCCAGCTGCGGCTTTGACTGGCTGCTGATTGACAGCGAACATGCGCCTAACGATGTGCGGTCGACGCTGGCATCGCTGCAAGCTGCAGCGCCCTACCCCAGCCATGCTGTTACCCGCGTGCCGGTGGGCGACGCAGCGCTGATCAAGCAGCACTTAGACTTGGGCGCGCAAACTATTTTGGTGCCGATGGTGGACACCGCTGCCCAAGCCGCAGACATGGTTCGCGCCGTGCGCTACCCGCCCCAGGGCATGCGCGGCGTAGGCGCAGGCAGCGCCCGTGCATCGCGCTGGGGGGCCAACCCCGGCTACCTGCAACAAGCTAACGACGAGGTGTGCCTGCTGGTGCAGGCCGAGACGGCCACAGCGATGGGCAACCTGGATGCGATTGCCCACACCGAAGGGGTAGACGGCGTATTTTTTGGCCCCTCCGACCTGTCGGCTTCCTTGGGCCATTTGGGCAACACCGCGCACCCTGCTGTACAAAAAGTGATTGAAGAGGGCATAGCCCGTGTGCGCGCAGCGGGCAAAGCGGCGGGTATTTTGACAGCCGATGCCGCCTTGGCGCAGCGCTACCTGGACCTGGGCGCGCTGTTTGTAGCTGTGGGCATAGACGTGAACTTGCTGGCAACGCAGGCACGGGCGCTGGCGGGGCGTTTTAAAAAAGCTAACGCCGCTGGGGGCTAGTTCACTTCGCGCGAAAAACTATCTCTTTCATCCGCTGCAGCTTAGGCGCAACCACGGGCACCGTCAGCATGGTGCTGGCAATCGCCATCAACAGCAAGGCAGTAAAAGTCTCGCTAGTAATGATGGCTTTGTCCAGCAAAATATTGGCAAAAATAATCATGATCAAGGCCTTGGTTTGCAGCAGCCAGCCAATGATCGAGGCCTCGCCTGGGACCCACTTCAAAATTTTGCCTGCCAAATGCACCCCGGCCAGTTTTCCCAGCACCGAGGCTGCCAACAGCAACCCAGCCGCAACGAACACTGCCTGCCCACCCAGCGTCCAGTTGGTGCGCAAACCGGTACTTAAAAAGAACACCGGCATCAGCACCAAGAGCACGTTATGGCGCAGCATGTCCATTTGCGCTTGGTTAAACCAGTCGCTGTCCAGCACCGCACCGGCAATAAAGGCCCCCACCATAAAGTGCAGGCCCGACCAGTCAGCGCCCAGGCTGCACACGATCAACCACATAAGGCCCGCATACCAGCGGTCTTTTTCGGGCAACCAGCGCATCAGCTTGCGCAGCAAGTAGCTGCACACTGCAAAAGCCAGCAAAAACACCACCTGCTTGCCCACCCGCTCCCAGTCCATCAAAATCAGCGCCAGCACGCCCCAGATGGCAATGTCGTCGATGCTGGCGTAACGCAAAATGCGCTGGCCGATGGGCTGGCGCAGGATGGCCAGCTTTTCCATCAGCAAAATTAAAATCGGCAGCGCCGTGACAGCGCAGGCCATGCCCACGCCCAGCACGAACTGCCACTGTGTGGCCTTAGGGCCCACCCAGCCGGCAAAGCCCAGCATGCCGAGGGCCACGACGCTGCCCAAAACCAGTGGCACACCCAATGCCAAGCCCGCCGTGATGCCGCTCTCAACCCGGTGCTCCCAGGCCTTTCGCAGGTCCAGCTCAATGCCTGCAATCCACACAAAAATCATCACGCCCCACCAGGCTACGCCGTTCAGCGCGGTGACCACCGAGGGGTTGAAAACAAAAGCATAGTAGTCAGGGTAAATTTTGCCCACAATGCCCGGGCCCAGCAGCACCCCGGTAATGATCTGCACCACCACCAGCGGGGCGTAGTAGTCGGTCTTGCCCAAGCGCCATATTAGGTAAGGCAGGGTAAAAATGATCGCCATGGCGACCAGGTAAATTTCGGTGGTGGTCATGCCTGTGGATTATGACAAGTTAGGTGCCAGCAGCCGCGCCATGTGGGCCTCGGTTTCGCCGCGCCGTGCCGCCATGCTGTTGACCTGGTCATCGCTGATTTTGCCTACGTTAAAGTAGGTGGCCTCTGGGTGGCTAAAGTAAAAACCACTCACGCTGGCTGCAGGGGTCATGGCCATGCTCTCGGTAATGCCCATGCCGATTTCGTCACATTTGAGCAGGTCAAACATGGCCGCCTTGACGCTATGGTCTGGGCAGGCCGGGTAGCCGGGCGCGGGGCGAATGCCTTGGTATTTTTCGGCAATCATGTCTTCGTTGCTCAGGCCCTCGCTGGCAGCGTAGCCCCACAGGTCACGCCGCACTCGGGCGTGCAAGGCCTCGGCAAAGGCTTCGGCCAAGCGGTCGGCCAGGGCTTTGAGCATGATGGCACTGTAGTCGTCCAGGTCGTCGGTAAAGTACTTTTCCTTTTTGTCCACGCCGATGCCAGCAGTGACTGCAAACATGCCGATATAGTCTTGCTTTTGGAAGCTATTTTGACCTGTGGCCCAAGGAAATGCTGCACAAGCAGCTCCTATTTTAGTAGCGTCTAGTTTGGGCGCAATAAAGTCGGCCAGGCAGCGACTGGGGCGCATTACGCCGTCCACGGCTTGTTTTTCAGTCTGTTGGCGCATGCCGTACCAGGTCAGGGCCACCTCGCTGCGGGTTTCGTCGGTGTAGATTTCGATATCGTCGTCGTTCACCGTGTTGGCCGGGTAAAAGCCCAGCACGGCATTGGCAGTAAGCCAGCGGCCCTCCACCAAACGCTTGAGCATGCGCTGGCCGTCGGCATACACGCGCACGGCCTCGGTGCCTACTACTTCGTCTTTCAAAATCGCCGGGAAGGGGCCTGCCAAGTCCCAGGTTTGGAAGAACGGGCCCCAGTCGATAAATTTGGCCAGCTCGGACAGGTCAAAGTTTTTGAACACGCGGCGGCCGATGAACTTGGGCACAGGTGGCGTGGTGTCGGCCCAGGACAGGACGGCGCGCTCTTGGGGGGTGGCGGTTGCCATGGCCTGGGCCAGTTCTGCATGCTTGGGCGTGGGCAGCCACTTGTTGGCACGCGCTTTGTCCAGCGCCCACATGGGCGTTTGCTTTTTGTTGGCGTGCTGGTGGCGCACCTTCACATAGTCGGCATTGATCTCGTCAATGTATTTGGTGGCCGAGTCGGACAGCAGGCTTTGCGCCACGCTCACGCTGCGCGAGGCATCGGGCACATACACCACAGGGCCGTCGTAGTGCGGGGCAATCTTGACCGCAGTGTGCACCCGGCTGGTGGTCGCGCCGCCGATCAGCAGTGGGATTTTGGCCATGCGGAAATGCGGGTCTTTTTGCATCTCAGCAGCCACGTACTGCATCTCTTCCAGGCTGGGGGTAATCAAACCGCTCAGGCCAATGATGTCTGCGCCCTCGATCTTGGCGCGCGCCAGTATCTCGTGGCAGGGCACCATCACGCCCATGTTCACCACTTCAAAGTTATTGCACTGCAAGACCACGGTGACGATGTTTTTACCAATGTCGTGCACGTCGCCTTTGACGGTGGCGATGACGATCTTGCCTTTGGCTTTCACGTCCATGCCGGCTGCGGCCTGCTGCTTTTTCTCTTCTTCGATGTAGGGAATCAAATGCGCCACGGCCTGCTTCATCACGCGCGCGCTTTTCACCACCTGGGGCAAAAACATTTTGCCTTGGCCAAACAAATCGCCCACGATGTTCATGCCGTCCATCAATGGGCCTTCGATCACATGCAGCGGGCGGCCGCCTTTGGCGAGGATGATTTGGTAGACCTCTTCGGTGTCTTGCACAATAAAGTCGGTGATGCCGCGCACCAGCGCGTGCGACAAGCGCTCGTTCACTGGCAGCGCGCGCCACTCGTTCTTTTTGCTGTCGTCTTTGGCGGCGCCTTTGGCGTTTTCAGCTACCTCTACCAGGCGCTCCCCTGCGTCAGGGCGGCGATTTAAAACGACATCTTCTACCCGCTCGCGCAAGGTGGGTTCCAGCTCGCTGTACACACCCATCATGCCGGCGTTGACGATACCCATGTCCATACCGGCTGAAATAGCGTGGTACAAAAACACGGTGTGGATCGCCTCGCGCACCGGGTCGTTGCCGCGAAAGCTAAAGCTCACGTTGCTCACGCCGCCGCTTACCTTGGCACCGGGCAAATTCTCTTTGATCCAGCGCGTGGCGTTGATAAAGTCCACCGCGTAGTTGTTGTGCTCCTCAATGCCAGTGGCGATGGCGAAAATGTTGGGGTCGAAAATAATGTCTTCCGGTGGAAAGCCCACCTCGTCCACCAGCACTTTGTAGGCGCGTGCGCAAATCTCGGTTTTGCGCTCATAGGTGTCGGCTTGGCCTTTTTCATCAAATGCCATCACCACGGCGGCCGCGCCATAGCGGCGCAGCAGCTTGGCTTGGTGTTTGAAGGGCTCTACGCCTTCTTTCATGCTGATCGAGTTGACAATAGATTTGCCCTGCACGCAGCGCAGGCCCGCCTCGATCACGTCCCATTTGGAGCTGTCGATCATGATGGGCACGCGGGAGATGTCGGGTTCCGACGCAATCAGGTTCAAAAACCGCACCATGGCGGCCTTGCTGTCCAGCATGGCCTCGTCCATATTGATGTCGATCACCTGCGCGCCGTTTTCGACCTGCTGGCGGGCTACAGCTAAAGCCGCCTCGTACTCGCCGTTCAAAACCATGCGGGCGAAGGCTTTGGAGCCCGTAACGTTGGTGCGCTCGCCAATATTGACGAACAGCGTGCCTTGGCCAATGGCCACGGGTTCTAAGCCCGACAGCTTCATGGGCGGCATGGCCTGGGCGCTGGAGGCGGTACCGGGCTGTGCGGTAGTGGCCGGTAAAGAGGAGGAAGCCGAGGAGGAAGTCATAACTCACCTGTGTAGAAATTAGTATTACTAACGGGTAAGCGTAGTTGCATTTTCACCTTCAAGCCTGACAACCGTGCACATGGGTGGCACCTACAAAGTTTGCCAAACCCAAGGCTGTTGCTGCAACGCTCCTTGAAGTAGGCTTATTTTAAGGC
Source organism: Polaromonas sp. (assembly GCA_043778205.1). Taxonomy (GTDB): domain Bacteria; phylum Pseudomonadota; class Gammaproteobacteria; order Burkholderiales; family Burkholderiaceae_C; genus JAAFIP01. The sequence goes on from JAYWGO010000174.1 coordinate 6,942, forward strand.
ACACTACGGTTTAGTTTTTTAAAGCCCTGCCATGTTAAAAAAATTGTTTGGAAAATCCCCCGACAGCCCTGAGAGCATGATCGGCAACAGCACCCTTGGCAACAGCAAACGCATGCGCGCGCTAGAAGGCTCTAACAGCGCCGAGCTGGCCGCCACCTTGCTGACAGCGCCAACCGCCTTGATGCAGCTAAGCCCCGAGGAGGGCAAGGTGGTAGTGAGCTACATGCAGCCGCGCAAAATACCCATGGGCACTGTTTTTATGCAGCAGGGCGATGTGCGTGACACGGGCTATATGCTGCTGGTGCTGGACGGCGAGGTAACCGTAGAAAACATTGTGGTCAGCCGGGTCTCTCCGGTAACCATTAACGTGCTGGGCGTGGGCAGCCTGATTGGCGAGATGGGGCTGGTAGATGGAGCACCGCGCTCAGCCACCTGCACGGCCACCACAGCGGTGCGCGGCGCTGTGCTCACCCGCAAAGCACTGGAAGAGCTGATGAACGAGGAGCCGCACATTGGCGGCAAGCTGATGATGGCGGTCAGCCTGCGCATAGCAGAGCGGCTGCGGGAGACTGCAGAAAAACTGCGGCTGTACTCCCAACTGACGCAGGCGATGCAGCAAGAGATTGACAAGCTGATGCCCACCTAGCGCCAAGGTCAGGTTAGGGTTAGGCTTGGTTGACTCAACTGCCAAACTCAGCCGCCAAACTCATCACCCAATTCTTTAGCCCGTCTGCGCGCGGCATGCATGGCACGCGCAAACAGGGTGGCCACATTGTCTTGCTCCATCGACGTGAGGGCCGCATAGGTGGTGCCGCCTTTGGATGTCACCCGCTCGCGCAGCAGCTTGGGCGGTTCGTCTGAGCTGCGGGCCAGCTCAGAGGCCCCACAAAAAGTAGCGTAGGCCAGCTGCGCTGCTTGTGCGGGGGGCAGGCCCATGTCAACGCCGGCTTGCACCATGGTTTCGATAAAGTAAAACACATAGGCTGGGCCAGAGCCCGACAGCGCGGTCACCGCGTCAATCTGCGCTTCTTCGCCAAGCCACAGGTACTCGCCAGTGGTGCCTATGACGCGCTCTACAGCGCTGCGGTCTTGCGCAGTAACTGCAGGGCGCGGGTACAGCGCAGTCATGCCTTTGCCTATCAGCGCAGGGGTGTTGGGCATGCTGCGCACCACGCGCTCGGTGCCCAGCCACTGGGCTATGGTGTCGCTGCGAATACCCGCTGCCACGCTAAAGTGCAGCGCTTGGGCGGTGTGCGCGCGGGCTTGGTTAGCCGCCACTTTGAAGGTTTGCGGCTTGATGGCCCAAACCACCATACCGGCCTGCTTGAGCATGGCGTTGGGCGCGTTAAAAGCCTCTATGCCAAAGTCTTGCTTGAGCTTGGCTTGCTGTGCCTCTAGCGGCTCTACCACCATGATGTCGATGGGCCGCATGCCTTGGCGAATCAGCCCGCCTATGATGGCGCTGGCCATATTGCCCCCGCCGATGAAGGCGATGGTCTTGGCCACTGCAGCGGTGCTTGCGCTGCCGGTTGGGGCGGCTGGTGTGTGGTCGCTCATGGCGGTGTCCCTGTTTAAAGCAGCCATTCCAGCGCAATAAACTGCGTCACTTGGCTGCTGTTGAAATTATCGTCGCTGACAAACACCAGTGTGGGGTTGCCGTTGGGCAAGGTGGGCCCGCGCGTCATGCCCTCTAGGTTGTCCAGGTGCGGCAGGCCTAGCGATTGGAAGTCTAGCAGCAATGTTTTTGCCGCTGGTTTAAAAGCGGCACCTGCGAGTGAAGGCAACTCCATCACATCGTCAGCGTCTTCGGTGTCCAGCCAGTACAGGCGCACCGAGTTGCCTACCCCGTAGGACCAGGCGCGCTCTAGCACCAGCATGCCGGTTTCTGAGGCCATCCAAATCTCGCTGATGCCGTTGTCGCTCAGCCCGCTGGGGGTAACTGCAGCAGGCGGCCGTACACCGGCCACCACGGGCGCTGCGGGCACAGCGTCTGGCAGGTAGGCAATTTGGCGAAAGGGCTGGCCGCTGTGCACGGCAAACTGCGTCAGGCGAATCGGCCCACCGGCCACGCCTACGCCAGGCGCAGGGCCGTCTTGGAGCAGCGCGGCCTCGGTGGCCAGCCACAGGGTGTCGCCACTGGGGCTAAAGCTTAAGCCCTCTAAAGCTTTGTTGTCACGCAGGCCCGTTGTACCGTTGGCGCTAAACGCCAGCATGGCGGGCAGCGGCAGTTGGCTGCTGTAGCTGCCGTCCATGCGCATTTCGCGTACAAAAGCGGGCATGCTGCGCTTGGCATCGCCTTCACTGGCCCAGTACAGGGTGTTGGTGGCGCTGCGCAGGCGAATACTCTCGGGGTCAGGCACATCAGGGCTGTCAGCACTGGCGGTGCGGCGGTTGGGGTAAGGTTTGCCGTTAGGGGCCAGCAGCACGGTACTGCGCAGCAGCTCAGGGCTACCCATGCCCTGGGGGGTGAGCGGCAGTTTGAGGGTGTAAAAACGCGCTGGGCTGTAGTCAGAACGGTCATCACTCAGGGCGTAGTACACGCCGCGTTCTTTGTCGTAGTCCAGCCCGCTTAAGCCGCCCACGGTGGTCCCTTGGAACTGCAGCTTGTGGGCCAGTGTGGTGTGGCCAATCAGCCTGAGCTTGGGCGCGCCCGTGCTTTGGGCCGTATTGGTTTGGGAGGCTGCACACAAGGGCAGCAGGGCGCTGGCGGCCAAGGCGCTAAGCAGGGTGCGGCGGGGTAAACTGCCGGGCACAGGGGGTACTGAAAGCGGTAAAGAGGTCATGGGGGGCAAGTTTATACGCTTTAAACAAGCAGGGGGACAGGGCTTTGTCTGTGCGAGGAGGCCCTCAAATTGGGCATGGACAGCGATGCAAAAATCTACAGCCCACAGCCCCGCAAAAGTAGCGCCACCACATGCTCGGTAGCGAACGCATGGTCTTTGGCGCTGAGCGTTTTTTTGTCCAGCACAGCACACACTTGCACGTCAAAATCTGCATAGGTTTGGGTAGCCGCCCAGATGGTGAAGAACAAATGCACGCCATCTACCCGGGCCATGCGGCCAGCGTCTACCCAGGCTTGCACGACAGCGGCTTTGCCCAGTACCAGCGCGCGCAGCTCGGTGGACAGCAATTCTTTGACCACCGGCGCGCCGTGCAGCAGTTCGTTGGCAAATACTTTAGAGCCATCGGGCCGCAAGGCTGACAAGGCCATTTTGGCGCGGATGTACTGCTCTAGCGCCGTGCGCGGGTCTACCTCCACAGTAATGCAGTGGGTAGGGGCCAACCAGTCGCGCAATATGGCAGCCAGTACCTCGCGGTACAGTGCGTCTTTGCTGCCAAAATAATAGTGCAAATTGGCCTTGGGCAGGCCACTGGCCTCGGCAATAGCGGCCATGGTGGCACCACCAAAGCCTGCGCGGGCAAAAATGCTTTCGGCTGCGGCCAAAATAACACGTTCGTTGGTCTGGCGAATCTGGCCTTGCTGGGGTTCTAAAACTATTAAAGTGCTGGTGGGCATAACTGGGATGCTGATTCAAGCACGCGGTTTTGAATAAATTGTCCAGAGCAAACTGCCAGCTGCGTTGCTTGCTGCAACGCTGGCAGTTTGCATGCTAAGCAGATTTACTTTTGTGCAGCTTCCCACACGGCATAGCTGTAAGCAGCTTTGCCTGGGTCTTTTTTCAGCACAGTGTCAGCGCCACCAGTGAGCAGGTTTTTCACCGTGCGCTGGTAAGCGGCTTCGTCCAGGTAGCCCACTTTAGCGGTGTTGGCGTTGCCAATCAGCTTGGCAATGTTCTCCATCTGGCGCT
>JAYWGO010000175.1:0-3914 GCA_043778205.1 Polaromonas sp.
CCGAGCTGGCGTTTCAGAACGATGAGAAGGAAAAGCGGGCGCAGGATCTTAATGCCGCTACGCTGAAGTAGCACCGCCGACCTGATCACAACGACGTGGTGGCGATCAACCAGCGCGCACCGACCGTATCCGCTGCCCTGGCGCTTGGTGTGTACGGCGTAGCGGCATTAAGGAGGAGCCCGCAGGGCGGGGGACAGCCGCGTAGCTGAAGTAGCACCGCCGACCTGGTTCCGTACAAAACAGAGACAAGCTGTAGTGCGGGCTTGCTGCGCTGATCCTCTGGGATAATAGAAACCATGACAAAAAGCAAAGGACGTGTGGTGGTAGGTTTAAGCGGGGGCGTAGACTCTGCTGTGAGCGCCTACTTACTGAAACAACAAGGCTACGACGTTATCGGCATTTTCATGAAGAACTGGGAGGATGACGACCGACCCGTAGGTTCGGGTGACGACCGACCCGCAGGTTCGGGTGACGACCGACCTGCAGGTTCGGGTGACGATGAAGATGAGTTTTGCTCCAGCAACATTGACTTTGTAGATGCCGCCGCTGTGGCCGATGTGCTGGGCATTGAGATAGAGCATGTGAATTTTGCAGCCGACTACAAAGACCGCGTGTTTGCCGAGTTTGTGCGCGAATACCAAGCGGGGCGCACGCCCAACCCGGATATTTTGTGCAACGCCGAGATCAAGTTCACATCTTTTTTAGACCACGCCATGCGCTTGGGCGCAGAAAAAATTGCCACCGGCCACTATGCCCGTGTAAGAGAAGTACCTGCGCAAAACAACGGATCAAAGTCATTCCAGCTGCTCAAAGGCCTTGACCCTGGCAAAGACCAAAGCTACTTTTTGCACCGCCTGAACCAAGCGCAGTTGGCCAAAACACTGTTTCCCGTGGGTGAGCTGCACAAGACCGAGGTGCGCCGTATTGCCGAAGAGATCGGCTTGCCCAACGCCAAAAAGAAAGACTCTACCGGCATTTGCTTTATTGGCGAGCGGCCTTTCCGCGAGTTTTTAAACCGCTACATTCGCAAAGAGCCGGGGCCGATCAAAAACGACAAGGGCCACACCATTGGCCAGCATGTAGGCCTGAGCTTTTATACGCTGGGCCAGCGCCAGGGGCTGGGCATAGGCGGGGTGAAAGAAAAAGGCGCCCAGCGCGGCGCGGGCGACCATGCGCCGTGGTTTGTAGCGCGCAAAGACATGGACAAAAACATTCTGTGGGCCGTGCAAGGGCACGCACACCCGTGGCTGCTATCGTCCGCCTTGCTGGCTGACGATGTAAGCTGGTGCGCAGGCAGCGCCCCAGCTGTGGGCAGCTATGGCAGCAAGGCGCGTTACCGGCAGGCAGATGCAGACTGCGATCTGAGCTATGGGGACGGCAGCGAATTTAAGCTGGCGTTTCCCCAAGCGCAGTGGGCCGTCACGCCGGGGCAGTCGGCGGTGCTGTACGACGGGGAGGTGTGTTTGGGGGGCGGCGTGATCAGTGCCAAGACTGAGGCGCTGGTGGGCTGAGCGCAGCGGTTGCCTGAGACTGCTGGCTTTGTGGGCGCCGGGCGAGACAGCATTTAGCGGGGAGCGCGGGCTTGGTTGGTGCCGGGCGAGATAGCGGTTGCAAATCGCCCTCATACTGGACATACCAGAAATCGGTCAATTTGCAACCGCTATCTCGCCTCGCTGTCATGGTAGAGCGCTACCTGTATTGAGCACAAAGATTGGCCGGAGACTACCGGTCGCACGCTGCCTTGGTCGTACACGGTTGGGTGTTTGCTGACCGACCGATTTCTGGTACTCCAGTATGAGGAGGTCGGCAAACAGCCAACCGTGCCTACGAGACCAAGCTAGAAACGCACCTGAACAAACCGAAACCTTAAAGCACAGCGAGAGGCCTAGAAATTAAGCGTTTTAGCCCTCTGACCCAAGGAAACGCTGAACAAGCAGCTATTAATTAAAGAGCACTAAGCGTTCAACCGCTTAACCCCCGCCAGCTCACAGCCCACCACCGCATTGCGCAGCGCCGCTATCGCCTCGTAGCGGGTAAAGCTGCGCCGCCACGCCAACACCACGCGCCGCGACGGAGGCTCGCCGCTAAACGGTATGTAGCGCACATAGGTCTCTTCATTCTTCTTTGGCTTGGCACGCTTGGCGGTGTCCAACGACGCTGCCAGCTCAGCGCGCGGTATCGACAGCAGGGGCACCACCGTTACGCCCATGCCTGCAGCCACCATGTGCTTGATGGTCTCTAGCGACGAGCCCTCAAAGCTTTTGCGAATGCCTTCGGCGTTGCTGGAAAACCGCGCAAACTCGGGGCACACTTCCAGCACGTGGTCTCTAAAACAGTGGCCGTTGCCCAGCAGCAGCATGGTTTCTAGCTTGAGCTCTTCTGCGCTGATGCTGCTGCGCGCGGCCAGCGCGTGCGTGCTGGGCACGGCCACCATGAAAGGCTCGTCGTACAGCGCTGCGGTGGCCAAGCCCGTGTCGGGGAACGGCTCGGCCAAAATGGCGCAGTCAATCTCGCCCGTGCGCAGCATGTCCAGCAGCTTGACGGTAAAGTTTTCTTGCAGCATCAGCGGCATTTGCGGGCTGCGCGCAATGGCTTGGCGCACCAGCGCGGGCAGCAGGTAGGGCCCAATGGTGTAGATAATGCCCAGCGTCAGCGGCCCCGCCAGCGGGTCTTTGCCGCGCTTGGCAATTTCTTTGATGTTGTGCGCCTGCTCCAGCACCGACTGCGCTTGGCGCACAATCTCGTCCCCCAGCGGGGTCACGGTGACCTCGTTGGCATTGCGCTCAAAGAGTTTCACTTCCAGCTCATCTTCCAGCTTTTTGATCGACACACTCAATGTAGGCTGCGAGATAAAACACGCCTCCGCCGCCCGGCCAAAATGCTTTTCGCGGGCTACGGCAACGATGTATTTAAGTTCGGTCAGGGTCATGCGCAGTATTGTGAACTAATCACGACAAGTGGCACTTTAGGCGTAACGAAACCTTGCGCCAAGTTTACCTTTCCTTTGATAATCAGGGTTTATCTTAAAGAATGTTGGCATGAAATTAGGCACTTTGTTTTCTTTGGTCGTGGTAACTGCTACTTTGGCAGCATGTGGCGGCGGTGGCGGTGGCGGTGATGCCCCAGCAGCTACGTCACCTGCAGGCACAACTCCTGCTGGTTCGCTGCCTGCCGTGGCTCTTGCAGGCGAAGCATATTCTTTTACCAGCACCACCACACCAGCTGTGACTTTTTCGCCCAGCGCACCAGGCGCAGCAACGGTAACTGCGAATGAAAAATTCAAAATCACTAACGGCACTGGAATCGTTGGTAACAGCTCCGTTTCTTCTGTGTCCGGCACTTGTAATCTGAATATCACCTCGATATCTAGCGCAGTGTATGAAGTTGCATTCAGCGCTGCCCCTTGCGTGAAGAAATTTAGTTTTACCAAAGGCAATTCCGTCGCAGAAATTACCGTCACAGCCAATGCACCATCTAGTACCACTCCAGCAGTAAGCTACGCTGGCACTTACAGCTGCAATATCGCAGGGACAGATACTGGCACTTTAAGTTTTGTTATGGCTAACGCCACAGGGTCATTTAGCAGCTGCAGCGGCAGCACCGTTGCGGGTGGCGCATTTCAGTGCACAGGCAGCGTAGGCTCAACAGGAATACTGTCAACGGCCTTCTCAAACACCGGCGGCTCGGCTAATGGACAAGTAACGGCTACTGGTGCCACAGCAAATTGGACTGCAGGTACCAACTCTGGCACCATCAGTTGCACCAAAGCATAAATTGACATAGCTTCAAGCCTTCAAATAGTCCACTCGCCCGCCCAACCAGCGGGCGATGTGCTTTTGGGCTAGGTCTTTGTGTTGGTCTAGCATGAGGGGGGCTAGGTCTCGGGCGGTTTGCAGCAGTTGCGCGTCTTGGGC
>JAYWGO010000176.1:0-10626 GCA_043778205.1 Polaromonas sp.
CACGGTGTTGGCGTTCAGCTTTTCCATGATGTTGGCGCGGTGCGCTTCCACGGTTTTGATGCTGATGCCCAGGTCGTCGGCGATCTGTTTGTTCAACCGACCGGCGACGATGCGTTCTAGCACCTGAGCCTCGCGGGAGGTCAGCTTGGCCAGCAACGCGTCGCGGCTGGCGGACTGCTGGTGCTCGCTGAAGGTGTCTTTGGCTTGCTCCAGCATGCGCTCGACCAGGTTGACCAGTGCTTCTTCCTGAAACGGCTTCTGGATGAAGTCCATGGCGCCCTTTTTCATGGTGTCCACTGCCATGGGCACGTCACCGTGACCGGTGATGAACACGATGGGCAGCGGTGACTTGCGCTCGACCAGGCGGTCTTGCAGCTCCAGGCCGGTCATGCCGCCCATGCGAATGTCCACAATCAGACAGGCTACTTCGCGCTGGTCGTAGCGGGCCAAAAAGGTCTCGGCAGAGTCGTAACAGCGCACGCGGTAGTCTTTGCCTTCTAGCAGCCACTGCAAAGAGTCGCGCACTGCCTCGTCGTCGTCCACTACGTAAACGGTGCCTTTTTTGGGAATTAAGCTCATGGTGGGTTGCCTTGTATCGAAATTTTAGTAACAGTGCATCAGTTGGCAGCGGCGTGGGGCTCGGCCAGGGCAGGGCCTACAGCGTTTTGCACCATGGGCAGCCAAAAGCTGAACTTGCAGCCGCTGATCTCGCTGCCATTGTAGAGGTTCTCAGCCTGCATTCGGCCTTGGTGCGACTCGACAATCGAGCGGCACAGGTTAAGCCCAATGCCCATGCCCTCGGCTTTGGTTGAAAAGAAGGCCTCGTACAGGCGCTGCAGCACCTCAGGGGCTAAGCCTTTGCCGGTGTCGGTGACGGTAAATTCCACCACGTGCAGGCCGCCTTTGTCGGCCTGGCCTTCCAGCTGGCGCGGTAGCACCCGCAGCTCTACGCTGCGCCGGGCGCTGGGGCGCTGGGCGCTGTCTACCGATTCAGCCGCGTTTTTCATTAAATTTACCAGCACCTGCTCAATCAAAATCGGGTCTACCAGCAGCTGGGGCAAGCGGGCAGCTATGTAATGCGTTAGCCGCACGTTGCGGCGGCGCAGCTCAATTTCGGCCAGCTCTACCGCTTCGGCCACCATGGCGGGCACGTCAGACAGGGTGCGGTTGGGCTCAGAGCGCTTCACAAAGCTGCGAATGCGCTGGATAATTTGCCCTGCACGCTGGGCTTGTTTGGCGGTTTTTTCTAGCGCGGCCAGCAGGTCTTCTTCGTTAATTTGCTTGCCTTTGATGCGGTGAACCATGCCGTTGCAGTAGTTGTTAATGGCAGTCAGTGGCTGGTTCAGCTCATGCGCCACGCTAGAAGCCATCTCGCCCATGGTAATTAAGCGGCTGGCCGACTGGGCCCGCTCGGCCTGCATGGCCGACTGCTCTTCGGCATGGCGGCGCGGGGTAATGTCGGTGGCAATCACCATTTGCGCCAGGCGGCCGTCAGTCCAGCTAAGGTAGCGCGAGCGCACTTCCAGCCATTTGCCCAGCACCGGTACAAACACTTCGGCGTTTTCGCTCAGCGCCACGGTCAGCTCGCCTACTGGCATGCCTACCAAAATATCAACTTCATCATCAGCCTCGCCACGCGGGGTGTCGGGCCTGCCGGCTTGGGAGACTAAATTAAGATGCCCTTCGGTGTGGGAGCCAAACCATTGGCGGTACAGTTTATTGGCAAACAACAGTTCTTCGCTGCCCAGTGGCGCTACCGATACGCTCGCGTCTAAGCCCTCAAGTACGGTAGTAAAACGCTCGTAAGACTCACTTAGCTGGCGGCGCACGCGGTTGGGCTCGGTGATGTCGGTCATCGATGTCATCCAGCCGGTTTGTGCGCCTTTAGGGTCAATCAAGGGCGAGACGTACATGCGTGCATCAAACACGTGGGCATCTTTGTGTTGCACCCGCACCTGAAACCCTCCCGGCGTGGTGCGGCCCGCCAGTTCGTCTTCTAGCCGGGCTGCCAAGGTGGCGCGGTCTTCCTCGGGCCAGTAGGGAAAGGGAGCGGTCAGGCCCACCAGTTCGGTCTCGCTCCAGCCGGTCATTTGGCAAAAGGCGGGGTTGACGTAGGTAATGCGCCCGCCCATGTCCAGTGCGCGCATGCCAGTGAGCATAGAGTTCTCCATGGCGCGGCGAAAATTGGTTTCTTTGATCAGCGCTGCCTGGGTTTGAATGCGCCTGCGCGTATGCCGCCAGGTGCCCAGCAGCATCCAGGCCGTCATCAGGCTGAGCACAGCCACCAGCCAGAACAGCCCACTGCCCACCACGCCCAGGGAGGTACGGTAAGCCTGTGCGCGAATCACCAAGCCGTTGCCGATCGGGGCCACTGGGATTTCGTAGCTAATGTCTTGCGCCGTCCAGGGCAAAAACTTGGCTGCTACGGTGCGCGCCGGGGTGGTGTTGCCGGCCAGAATTTTGCCTTTGTCGTCCAGCAAAGCTACCGCGTATTTGGCGGCAATTTCCGTCGGCACGGCGTAGCGCATGAGGCCGTCTACTTGGTACTCACCCATCACAACGCCAGCAAATTTGCCACCGTCGGCTAGCGGCACATGCAGTTGCAACGCGGCCATGGTGCCGGTGCCAGTGTCAAACGGGGTGGAGTAAACGGGCTGGCGCACATCGCGTGCCAAGCCATAGGTAGCATCGGTGGTGGTTAGCTTGATGGTGTCGCCGGTAGCGCGCGTTTGCATGGTGGACACGCTGGGCGAGGTGTAGCCCATTTTGACGCGCTTTTTAGCGTCTATCCACACGACAGACTGCAGCTCGGGGTACTGCTGCACCAGCGCCTCGGCCTGGGTTACAAACTCTTCGGCATCAATTTGTTTGTTGCTCACATCTGCCGCCAGGCGCATCAGCTGTTCTTGCCGCTCTAAGAGGCGCAGGCGCACACGCTGCTGGGCGTACTCTACGTCACGCTTGACGGCCTCTTGTTCACGGTCCATTTCCTCCAGCCGCAGGTAGCCAAAAGCAGCCACGATAGCGGCCAAAAACATCAGCACAGCCAGCAGTGGGGCCAGCATGGCAAAGCGGTCTTGCCGCGCCGGGCTTTGCGCCCGCCACCAGCGCTTGTGCCAAGCCAGCGGGGCTGGTGCTGGGACGGCTAGGGCGGCAGTGGGCGAAGTCATAAGCCCAATTGTCGGGCAAAAACGGGTTTGCCTGACCGCTCTTAATTTAGGTGCTGCTTACGCAGCATTTCCTTGGCCTAGTTATTTGTTAAGGGCCTGCCGCTAGGAAAATAATTGTTCCCTGTATTGGACAAAATATTGTTGTTGATATAGTCTTTTGTTTGCTGCGCAAATGTAGCATTCCAATCGACAGGTAAATCGTGCCAATCCTTGTAACTTGCAGTGCCGCTAAGGATGTTGTCTCTGTACAGTTCTATGCGTTCGTAAATTTTGCGTGAAGGTACCAGCCCCTCAGCAATAAGTCTTTTTGCAAGTTCGCCATTGTCGATGGGCTGAACTCCCCAAAAGTGAAGTAATGGTCGTAGATCAACTCCGGCAGCTTTGGACAGCCTAAAGATACGGCTGTCGGTTCCCTGGCCATTATTAGCGCCATAGTAATACTGACTGAAACCGTCATCAAATTGGGGTCTTCTCTCCACTTTCAAAAATACAGCGCGATCTTGCTCTTCCTTGAAGAATTTACCTATGGAATCCCAGCCAAACAGGGCCACAATGTCTACGTATTTTGCGTGGCCACGGAATTGGTAACTCATCTCATCGGCAGTCATAGTTTTACCGTCGCGGAATTTTTGTGTGACCATCCAATCGACCGCAGCCAATATGCGGGTCGGGGGTTTACCGCCAAGTAATCCTGGGTGTGAATTACCGAAAGCAGTGTCTATATCTTGGCCCACCGCTTTTGCGTACAGGGCTACGGCGGGGAAATTCACAATAGATTCATACTCCGTATATTCACTGAACATGCTGACATGGAGGGTGTGCCCGTATTCATGAAAGTCAACAGTGGCCCAAAATTCTTTGCCTCCTGTAGCCGTGCCATCTTGGTTTAAAAAATTAGGCCCGGTTCTGAGGTACCAAGCGTTCTCATTGCCTGTCCTCGTAGAGTCGTAGTAGGTCTCGTATTGGTCCGTACTCATGGGGTAGCCAGCGGCACCGTACCAATCGTGGTCTCTGAAAACATCGATTTGTTTGAACATTTTGACATTGCCAGACACCAGCGGCTGCCCATGCGAGCTGGATATAGCGTCCATGCGTTTATCCCACTCAGCCATCAACAAGCCCGGGTTCTGGTAATTAAAGATAAAGCTGGTGGGCACCTGCAACATAAACTTATCGGTCTCAAAGTCTGCCATCGGCCCTGGATTCTTGCGTTGAATCTCCCATTCTGCCGGGGTAGTTTTCCGGTGGCTGGTGTTAGAAAAGAAGGGTGAAGCAACCACATTGTTGATGCCCACTGTCACAACACCATCTGCAGAGCCCAAGGGAACGATGATGTAAACACCCCCGCCAAAGGGGTTGTAAATTTTGGTGGTGGTAGCAGTGATGGGGAATTCCATGTGCATAAGGTAGGGTCTGTGGACATCGTTAACAGCGGATTTGTCACTGGTGTGGGCACCCACCAGTATTTTGTAGCCTTTTCTGTCCACAAAACTCTGAGGTACCGTTACTGAGCCAGTATCACCAGCTTGAAGAAAGTAACCTGTGGGCCGTCTTGCATCCACATTGGCAAACCTGGGCACAACGCCAAAATACTTGGGCACTGAGGCATTAATTTGCGTGCTGTAGTTGGATGATATGGCCTTATTTTTAACTGCACCTGGAAATCCGTTGGAGGTTAAAAACTTCTTGCCTTTGAGGAAAGTTTCGTAATTTTTATACACGTCCGGCTTGACATAGATGTCGTCATAAATGGCTTGTACCAGCGCAAATATGGCGCGGTCTATGGAAAAATTATCGATACTATCATCGCTGGTTGGTTTGTCACGCACAGGAACGTTTTCAAAACCACGCCCTGTTTGCGCACCCAAATTGAACAATGCCCCGCGTTTTGCGTCATAAAGGTCAATCAACGCGAAAGCTTTGCCCAGCATTGCCTCACTGCCCGCCAGTGCAGACATAGTGGTCGCCATCAAAGTGTGCTGTTCGCGAATTTGGAGCGCTGTTAAGACGGACGTTCCGTTCAAGTGGCTTGTCAGCTTGGCCAGCGCTGCTGAAAATATAAGCGCATTGTCGCTGTCTACAGACTTTTTGCAGTACGCGAGGCTTAAATCACCTGTTCCATAGTTGTCCAAGGTATTTCTGCTGAATTTATCCCGGCTCAAAACAATATCTGCAGTCTGGTTAAATAAATATACAAACCTATGGCTTCTGGTGGTGTCCCCGACAATAAGTTGGTACATGCCATTGCCGAAGGCGATGTCAGTTTTAACTCCACCTAATTTCAGTGTGTCATTTTCTTTAAGTTGGGTGGTGCTGCCTACGTTGGTGCAAGGCGTGTACCCGAGAATGCCAAATTTAGCGTCGTCATAGGCCGGGGTACTGCAGGTGGCTGTAGCAGGCGCGGCAGACAAGGTGCCGTTAGTGCACTGGAAGCTTGCAGACCCCGTGGCCAGGCCTGTAGCGTCATTCACCGCAGCATTCACCCCTGAGGCTACCGCTGCTGCGGGCGTGCCGCTGCAGGTGTTGCCAGCCACCGTCCAGCTCCGGGCCACGGGTGCGCAGGCAACGGCCGGCGTAACGCAGCTAGCGGCGGGTGAGGCCACGGGGCTAGCGGCCAGTTTTCCGTCGGTGCAGGCAAAAAACGCTGAACCTAGGCTGGGCGCTGTACCGTCGGTGGCTGCTGCATTGGTGCCTGAACTTACTTTGGCCACGCTGGCGTTGCAGGTGGCACCCGCCACCATCCAGCTGACATCTTGCGCGGGGCAATCTGCAGGCAAGGGGGCTGCTGTTACGCAGCTTGCAGCAGGTGAAGCTAGCGGGCTTGCCGCCAGTGCGCCGTTGGTACACGAGAAAAACGCTGCGCCTGTGGTGGGCGCCGTGCTGTCTGTGGCGGTGGCGTTGGTACTTGAAGCTGCTTTGGCTACAGCGGCGTTGCAGGTACTGCCTGCCACTGTCCAGCTGGTATTTTGTGCAGGACAGTCAGCAGGAGGCGGCGCTGCAGCAACGCAGGTGGCACTAGGCGATGCCAGCGGGCTTGCCGAGAGTTTGCCATTGGTGCAGGCGAAAAACGCGGTGCCTGTGGTGGGCGCGGTGGCATCGTTAGCGGTTGCATTTGCCCCCGAGACTGCTTTGGGTGCAGTAGCTGTGCATGTGTTGCCAGCTACGCTCCAACTGACATCTGCGGCCACACAGTCAGCCGGTGGTGCAAGCGGGGTGGTGCAGGTCGCGGCAGGTAGGGCCAGCGGTGTTGTGGCCAGTTTGCCGTTGGTGCATAAGAAAAATGCTGCACCTGTGGTGGGGCTAGTGCTGTCAGTAGCGCTTGCATTGGCGGCAGAGGCGACTTTGGCTGCTGTGGCGTTGCAGGTATTGCCACCCACAGTCCAACTAACCGCTGCCTCTGCGCACTCAGCCGCTACAGGGGCTGCGGCAAGGGTGCAGGTAGCTGCAGGTGCTGCCAGAGGGCTGGCCGCAAGGGTGCCGTTGGTGCAGGCGAAAAGTGCCGAACCCGTGGTGGGCATTGCAGCGTCTGTGGCGGTGGCATTAGCCCCCGAGGCTGCTTTGGCTACTGTGGCAGTGCAGGTGTTGCCTGCGACGGTCCAGCTCACAGCTGCTGCTGGGCAGTCAACAGGCGCGGGCGCTGCGCTGGTGCAGGTAGCGCTGGGCGATGCCAATGGCGTAGCTGCGAGTTTGCCGTTACTGCATGAGAAAAATGCGGTTCCTGTGCTTGGAACGGTTGTGTCGGTGGCGCTGGCATTCGCGCCCGAGGCTGTTCTGGCAGCTATGGCGTTGCAGGTATTGCCCGCAACAGTCCAGCTTACCGCTGCGTCTGCGCAATCGGCTGGTGGTGTGGGCGGCGCGGCTGCAGTGGCGCAGGTGGCAACGGGGTTTGACAGCGCAGCGGTGGCCAGTTTGCCGTTGCTGCAAGCGAAAAATGCCGAGCCTTGGCTGGGCAGCGTTAAATCTGTGGCGGTGGCGTTGGCACCAGAGGCTGTTTGGGCGGCTGTAGCACTGCAGGTGGCGTTGTTTACCGTCCAACTCACGGTGGTCTCTGGGCAGTCAGCGGCTGCAATAGGCGCTGATGCAGCGCTTACACACGTGGCTGCGGGACTTGCTAGGGGTGTAGTGGCAAGTTTGCCGTTAGAGCATAAGAAAAATGCCGAGCCTGTGCTGGGAGCGCTGCCGTCGGTGGCCGCTGCGATAGCGCCAGAGTCTGTTAAGCCGATGGTGGTGGCGTTGCAACTGTTGCTGCCTACAGTCCAGCTTACAGCTGATGGTGCGCATTCAGGTGTGTTGACAGTTGTTGGGGTTGGCGCTGGTGTTGGGGTTACGAGCGTGCCAGAAGAGTCTATGGTCGTTGGCAGTGTGGTTGGCGTAATGGAGGTGGACGTGCCAGTTGGCGTGGTGGTTGCGGGGGGAGTTTGCGGTCCCGTGCCTGGAACTGGATTGGTTGTTGTGGACGAGCCACCACCACCTCCACCGCACGAAATTAATAAACTGGTAGCCAACAGCAGGCTTGCAGTAGCAGTAAAAAGTGATTTTTTACTACTTAGGTAGGCAGCGATCATGTTGTATCCCTCGTTTCATTAACTATTACGACAACAACCTTACATACGTTAGTCAAGGATTGAAAATGACATTTCCGTCATAAATCGAGAATTTGCTTACGTCTTTTGCGTAACACGGCCCCTTTGTAAGCGCCTTGCGCCCTAACATAAATGCTTCTTTAAATTCTTTAAACTTACTATGGAGCATCAACCCAATGGCACTGCAATCTCCCTTTTTTAGCAACTCCAAACGCGACCTTGACCACGCTTTGTCGTCCACCACCGCCAGCGGATCGGCCCGCCACACCAGTGTGCCTACCGCAACGCCTGCGGTGCCTGCCCCTGTACCCGCCGTAGCCAGCAACACCGGCTTTGCCAGCGACAGTGCTAGCAACAAGCCCAGCGAAAGCAAGCTCACCGTAGGGCCCAATATCAAACTCAAAGGCGTTGAAATTACCGACTGCGACACGCTGGTGGTAGAGGGCGCTGTAGAGGCCACCATGGACTCGCGGGTCATCCAAATTGCCGAATGCGGCTCGTTTACCGGTTCTGCAGAAATTGACATTGCCGAGATTCGCGGTGAATTTAACGGCACCCTGACCGTGCGGCAAAAGCTCATGATCTATGCCACGGGCAAGGTGAAGGGCAAAATTCGCTACGGCAAAGTGGTGATTGAAGAGGGCGGTCAGCTGTCGGGCGAGATAGAATTTGGTGCTGCGGCCAACCAAACCAAACCATCGGCTATGGGGGGCAGCCCCAGCCAATCGTCTAACGTGATGGGGCTTAAAGCGGCTGCTTAGTGGCGGCTTAGTAAACGGGGGGGGGGCAGGCCATACGGCTTGCGTAGCGGCAGGCAGATTCGCGGCACAATCTGCCTATGACTTTTGCCGCCCAGCCATCCCCCAGCTCCAGCCCCAGCCTTACCTCTAGCCCCAGCCCAGCTGCCACACGCCTAGCAGGCCATCTGCTGGTTGAATGTTTGATAGCCCAGGGCGTAACCCACGCCTTTGGTGTGCCGGGTGAGAGCTATTTGGCCGTGCTGGACGGCATGCACGCCTACGCGGACAGCATTGCATTTACCACTTGCCGCCAAGAAGGTGGCGCGGCCTTTATGGCCGAGGCCGTGGGCAAGCTGACGGGCCGCCCCGGTGTGTGCATGGTCACCCGGGGCCCGGGCGCAACCAATGCGTCGATTGGCGTGCACACAGCTTTTCAAGACAGCACACCCATGCTACTGCTGGTAGGCGACGTGGCCAGTGGCACGCGCGACCGCGAGGCTTTTCAAGAGCTAGACTACGCCAGTTTTTTTAAACCTATGGCCAAACGGGTAGAGCGCATAGACGACGCAGACCGCATTCCCGAATACATTGCCCGCGCCTTTGCCACCGCCATGCAAGGCCGCCCCGGCCCCGTAGTACTGGTACTGCCCGAAGACATGCTGGTGACGCAAACAGCAGCCACTGCGCTGCGCTACGTAACCCCCGTGCAAACCTGGAGTGACCCCGGCGCCCTGCGCACCCTGCGCGAGATGCTGTTAGCCTCCCAGCGCCCCATCGTGATTGCCGGTGGCGGCGGCTGGACCGTGCAAGCCGCCCAGGCGCTGCAGCGCTTTGCCGAGAACTGGCAACTGCCGGTGGCCAATGCCTTCAGGTTCCAAGACACCTTTGACAACCACCATAGCCTGTACGCGGGCGACGTAGGCATTGGCATTAACCCGGCGCTGGCCCAGCGCATTAAGGACAGCGATTTGGTGCTGGCCATAGGCCCGCGCCTGGGCGAGATGACCACCGGCGGCTACACCCTGCTTAATGCACCATGCCCGCAACAAAAGCTGGTGCATATGCATGCCAGCGCCGAGGAGCTGGGCCGCGTGTACCAAGCCGACCTGGCCATCTGCGCCAGCATGAACGCCGCCGCCCGCAGCCTGGAAGTACTGACTGCGCCACCCGTAGTGCCGTGGGCAGCACACACAGTGCGCGCCCATGCCGACTATGTTGAGAGCACCACACCCCAGGCTTTGCCTGGCCTGCTGTGGGACACCAACGGCGGGCCGCAAGGCGCTATTAACATGCCGCACATTGTGCAAACGCTGCAGCGGCATTTACCGCCTGATGCTGTCATTACCAATGGCGCAGGCAACTTTGCCAGCTGGATGCACCGCTACTTTAGGTACCACGGTTTGGCCAAAGGTTTTAAAACCCAGGTGGCCCCCACCAACGGGGCCATGGGCGCAGGCGTGCCAGCGGGCATAGCGGCGCATATTGCCACGGGCCGCGTGGCTTTTACCATTGCTGGCGATGGCGACTTTTTAATGACCGGCCAAGAGCTGGCCACTGCGGCCCAGCATGGGGCCAAAAGCATTGTGCTGCTGCTCAACAACGGCACCTACGGCACCATCCGCATGCACCAAGAGCGCGAATACCCCCAGCGCATCAGCGGTTCAGCCCTGCGCAACCCAGACTTTTGCATGCTGGCCCGTGCTTACGGTTATGTGGGGGCGCTGTGTTTGCATACGGACGACTTTGAGGCGCTGTTGCTGGCGGCGTTGCAGCGTGCGCAGGGCACTTTGATTGAGCTGGTAATTAGCCCTGAGGTCATCAGCACACGCAGCACTTTGTCGGCCATGACGCAGCGGGCTTTGGGGGCATGAGTGGTATTTGTAGCAGCCCGTAGCAACGCTTGTGTGCCTTGATTTTTTTGTTCTTGCCTGAGATTTTTAACAGCCCGTGGCAATGCTTTTGTGGGTCTATTTGCCTTGGTCGGGCGACGGGACATGTTATTTGCAAACTTCCGCGAATCACGCGCAGGCCATGTAAGTATTTGCCCGTTTGGAAGTACGACGCGCCTTCGCTCCAGTTTGCAAATAACACGCTCCCATCGCTTCTCCCTGGCAACTTTGGTAGTTGAAGGCA